>JAUWZC010000045.1 GCA_030615565.1 Desulfobacteraceae bacterium
GAATGAAAGAAGGGAGGTAACCATTCTTTTTGCCGACATACGGTCTTTTACCACCATCACCGAAAGGATGGAGGCTGAAGAGGTGGTATCTATGCTTAATCAATTTTTTGGCACCATGGTGGATATCATTTTTAGAAACAACGGCATATTGGACAAATTTGTCGGGGATGAGCTTATGGCTGTATTTGGACTTATTCCTTCTGAAAACAGTGCTTCCCACGACGCTATTAAAGCCGCCACAGCAATGCAAGATGCTACAGAGGATTTGATGAAACTAAGAGCTAAACAAGATAAAGAGACATTTGAAGTAGGGATTGGGGTCAACACCGGTAGCACCATTGTGGGAAATGTGGGGTCTGAGAATAGAATGGACTACACAGTCATAGGCGATAGCGTAAACGTTGCCGCGAGATTAGAGCAGATAGCAAAGGGTGGAGAAATAATTATCGGCGAACAAACATATGATCAAACCCAAGGGCGTTTCCGTATGCAAAAAAAGGGTAAACTACGCGTCAAAAATAAGACTGAGCCGGTTATGTGTTATGAGGTGTTAAGGTGAGTAGGAGGGTACTCTATAAAAGTTATTCTTAAGGAACTATAGGATAAGGTGTATTTTTTTTAGTTCTGCAGCCACTTAAGGTAGGCATCAATAAATATATCAATATCCCCATTCATCACCCTCTCAACATCTCCAACTTCAAGGTTTGTTCTGTGATCTTTTACTAATCTGTAAGGGTTGAATGTGTAAGACCTTATTTGATTACCCCATGCTATCTCTTTCTGGGATTGGTGTCTGAGCTCTTTTTCTTTGATTTTTTTCTCTTTTTCCAATGCATAGAGACGTGCTTTAAGAATTTTTATTGCCAGTTCTCTATTTCGGTGCTGAGACTTTTCATTCTGGCACTGGACAGCTATACTGGTTGGTAAATGAGTAATCCTTACAGCAGAGCTGGTCTTATTAACATGCTGGCCACCTGGACCACTAGCCCTGAAGGTTTCTACCCTAAGATCTTTCTCGTTAATATCTATTTTTATGTCATTTTCAACCTCTGGCAAGATAGATACTGATGCAAATGAGGTATGTCTTCGCCCACTGGCATCAAAAGGGGAAATCCGGACCATCCGGTGAATGCCATGTTCCGATTTCAGGTGACCATATGCATAAGGACCACTTATAGTAAAGGTAACATTTTTTATCCCTGCCTCATCTCCTGCTAAGTGATCAACGATCTTGGTCTGCATCTTTCTGGACTCTGCCCATTTGAGATAAAGCCTGAATAGCATCTCCACCCAATCTTGGGCCTCTGTTCCTCCTGCGCCTGCATTTATGGCTACAATTGCATTTCTTTTATCATCTTTATCACTAAAGAGTGTCTGAAATTCATATCTTTTTATCTCTTTTTCCAGCTCAGAAAGATCCGTACCTGCTTCTGTAATCATTTTTTCATCATTTTCCTCCTGGGCTAACTTGGTGAGGATGTCGAGCTCTTCTAACTCGTTTTTGTATCTATGCCATGCCTCTAATTGGTTACTGAGCACTCCTCTTTCCTGGCTTAGCTCGGTTGCTTCATTCTGGTTATTTTGCCAGAAATCCGTTTTGGATAATATTTTTTCTATTTTTTTTAGCCTTTCTTCACCCTTGGTAAGGTCAAAGATGCTCCCAAATATCATCTAATTTCCTATTCAGTGTGTCTATTTTTTCTATTATCTCTGTATAATGCATAATTTTATCTCCTTATCTTAAGTGCCTAAAGTTATTATCACTAAATTCCTCCATATCACTTCATATTAACGACGCTTTAATATCCAAATAAATCTAATAATCGTTATTATTAATAATATTATAGCAAAAATATCCCCAAATTGTGAATAGAATGTTTTTTTGTGCTTTAATTTTATTTCCTGTTGTAAGATTTCCCTCACAAAGAGCCCACTCTTATCTACTATCTTTCCATTTGTGAGAATAAAAGCGCTTATACCAGTGTTTGCAGCCCTTGCCATAGGTAAACCATTTTCTACACACCTAAAAACAGCCATGCTAAGATGTTGATAAGGGGCACTGGTATGGCCAAACCATGCGTCATTGGTCAGGTTTACTAAAAGCTCAGCTCCTTCTACAGCGAGTTTTCGAGAGATATCAGGAAAGATAGTCTCAAAGCAGATTAATACCCCTATCTTAAGATCCGGAGAATTTATGGGTTTAATCTTCTTGCCAGTGGAGAAGTCTCCTGCTGCTGGAACTAAGCGATGTACAAATGGGATATATTTTTTAAATGGTACATATTCACCAAAGGGGACAAGATGAACTTTGTCATAATAATCTAATACCCTATTTTTAGATATTATATATGCCCTGTTGTAATAGAAGATATTGTCTTTATTCTTTACATATGCAGGAGAACCAAACAGAATATTTGAGTTGGTTATTTTGGCAACCTTGAATACTTTCTTAGAAAGATGAGATATGTCTTGAAAAAAGTATGGAAGAGCGGTTTCAGGCCAGATGATGATTTGAGGTTTAAAATCTGCCGATTTAGCTGATAGCTTATTATAAATAGACACTGTCTTTTCTTGAAAATCCGAGTCCCATTTTAAAGATTGATCAATATTTCCCTGGACAATCACTGCCCTAAGATCCTTTCCCTTTGATTTATTATCTGCTTTTTCTTTCAAATTATTGTAGCCATATAAAAGTATAAATCCTATGAGGAAAGAGGTGAGAATTATTTCTATTCCCAGAATCCGCAAGGGGTGTCCGTTGTGTTTGTTATGATCATAACCATTAACTCCTGGCGCATAACCTGTATTGCTCCCCAAAATCTTTTTCTTAATCACTAAAGAGACTACATTATATATGAGAAAATTTACCAGAACGATAACAAATGATATGCTGTAGACACCGGCAATATCTGATATTTGTATCAGCGGCAACCTGGAATATTGGCTGTACCCTAAAAGGCACCAAGGAAAACCAGTCATAATATAAGATCTTGCATATTCAAGTGCGACCCAAATGCAAGCTCCCCAGAATGAAGAGAATCTGCTGTTTTTAAAATTAACCACGATAAGTGCAAAAAAGGCTATATAGAGAGAAAGATAGAAGGAGAGAAGTAACAAGGCTGCCAGACTCAAGATAAGGCTGATATTGCCATAACGGGAGAGCACAGCAACTATCCAGTAGATAAGAGTTAGGTAGTGGAAAAAGCCAGCACAAAGTCCTATCTTAAATGCACCTAACAAGGATTTATCCTCAAGGCTCATGAGGAGAGGGATTAGGGATATCCACACTATCCAGTTTAGATTGATTGGTGCAAAGCTGGCAGTCAACATGAGACCTGAAAGTCCTGCTAGCAATGCATTTTTTATACTAATCTTAGTCATTTCAGCGTTTCCTTGAAATTTCACCATATTTAGAGGCCTTATAGATACTATATTATAACTATATTTTTTTTGTAAAAGATTTTCCTTTAAATACACTTAAAAATTATTTTTTTGTTCAATGAAATAGAACTTGAGGTTGGGGAATAGATTTTATTATTAATATGCCCGGTTGATCTTATAAATTAATTTATAAATTATACTTGACTAGATGTAGATTTTTTATTATAAATCTAAACACTTAATTGGGCGGGCATAGCTCAGTTGGTAGAGTACAAGCTTCCCAAGCTTGGTGTCGCGGGTTCGATCCCCGTTGCCCGCTCCATATTATTGGAAAGCGCGTTCTGTTCCCTTTTCGAGGTAAGCAATTGTTGTTTGGGAAAGGTTGTTACTTTGAAAAGAGGATGAGCCAGTAAGTTGTTTAATCTTTTTAACTCTGGCAACAATTGAGTTAGGTTTAAGGGAGCGGGCCATCATGCCCGCTTTTTATGTTCGAGGGATATTCGTGATGTCAGAACCTAAGCGTATTGTTAATGAGGTATCCCTTTTAGCTAAACCTCTTTTACCTGAATTTGGTATGGAGATGGTGGATGTTGAGTTCCAATTTGAAAGTGGTAGATGGGTACTAAGGGTTTTTATAGATAAAGATGGAGGGGTTACAGTAGATGACTGTGCCAGCATTAGTAGGGAGCTTGGTGATTTAATCGAGGCAGAGAATATCATTGATTTTTCCTATGCGATTGAGATCTCTTCTCCAGGGCTGAACAGGCCATTAACAAAAGAGGATGATTTTATACGTTCAATCGGTAAGATGGTAAAATTAAAGATGTCCAAACCTTTTAACAAAAGGAGAAATTTTGCTGGGCGCCTTGCTAATGTCAAGGGAGGGATGATAAGCCTTGTAATAGATGATAATAACTTAGTCGAATTACCCTTGAATGAGATAGATAAGGCGAGATTAAAGTATGAGTTCGATAATTAATATATGGGCAGGGAATAGAAGATGATTACAGATCTATTGAGAACTATTGATCAGGTCAGCCGAGATAAAGGGATTGATTCTAAAACTCTGATCGAGGCTCTGGAAGAGGCAGTTAGCTCTGCTGTTAGAAAAAAATTTGGTTCCGAATATGAATTAGAGGTAAACTTTAACAGGGAAATTGGAGAGATTGAGGTTTTTGAGTTCAAAGAGGTGGTGGAGAATGTAACAGATGAGAGGCTTCAGGTATCCTTAAAAGAAGCCAGAAAGCTTGATCCAGAATCCGAGATAGGGGACAGTTTGGGTATGAAAATGGATACAGATGCACTGGGAAGGATAGCGGCTCAGTCAGCTAAACAGGTAATAATGCAAAGGCTCAGAGAGGCAGAGAGGAATGCTGTTTATGATGACTTTAAGGATAGGAAGGGAGAGATAATTAATGGTATTGTTCAACGTTTCGATAAAGGCTCCATTATTGCTAATCTGGGTAAGGCAGAGGCTGAGCTTCCAGCTAAAGAACAAATCCCTAAGGAGACATACACACAGGGTGATAGGCTCAGGGCCTATATTTATGATGTGAAGCAGTTCAGCAGGGGGCCTCAAATAATATTATCTCGAACTCATCCTAACTTTCTATCGGCCCTGTTTGAAAATGAAGTACCAGAAGTTTCCGATGGCATTGTAACCATTATGCAGGTAACCCGAGAACCTGGAAGCAGGGCTAAAATAGCTGTGGCCTCAAAGGATAAGGATGTTGATCCAGTAGGGGCATGCGTTGGTATGAAGGGCTCGAGGGTGCAGGCGGTAGTACAGGAGCTAAGGGGTGAGAGGATTGATATTATAACTTGGGACCCTGACCCAGCAAAATTTGTATGCAATGCCTTGGCTCCTGCGGAAATTTTAAGGGTTATAGTTGACGAAGAGAACAGAAGTATGGAGGTAGTTGTACTGGATGATCAACTTTCTCTTGCTATTGGAAAAAGGGGTCAAAATGTTAGGTTAGCATCCCGTGTTACAAACTGGAGATTAGATGTAACCAGCGAGTCAGAGTATAATGAAAAATTAAAAGAGGATTATCGATCCTTGCTTAAGCTCCCTGGTGTTGGTAAAAAATTGGCAACTGCTCTTGATGAGATAGGTTTTAGATCAGTAGAGGACATTGCCAAAGCAGATGAAGTTGATCTGGCAAGTATAAAGGGAATTAGTGAAAAAAAGGCCAAAGAATTGATCCAGGAGGCCCTCAATTACATACAGACATTAAGTTTTGATAATGAGAAAGCCTCGGATGAAGAAAAGGAGGGATTATCCGGAGGAGTAAATGGGTAAGTTAAGGGTTTACGAGTTAGCCAAAGAAGTAAAAATTAGTTCTAATGAACTGGTTGAGCGATTAAAGAGTGCTGGTTTCCCTATTAATAACTATATGAGTTCTCTTGATATGGATGCTGTAGCACGGGCTAAAGATTATCTTTCAGGGGCAACCGATGAGATTCTCGAGGAGAAAAGGATAAAACCGACCATTATCCGCAGACGAAAGAAAATCGTTCCTAAAATAGAGGAAAAGGTCCAAGAAGAACTGATAGTTGAAGAGGAAGTTAAACCATCTCCTGAAGAAGAAGTTTCGATACCAGAGGAGAAAGTAAAAGAGGTTTTAGAAGAAGAAGTCGAAAAGGAATTAAAAGAAAAACCTATTCCTGAACAACATCTCAAAGAGGCCAAACCTAAGATTGAGAAGAAGAAAAAGGAGAGGCCCAAAACTGTTCCAGCAAGGATAATAAAAAAGGCAGATGTTCAACCACCTGTAACGAAGATCCAGAAACTTGTACCTACGATACCATCCTTTGAGATTTCAACTTTCCGGGAGGGGGAAGTCAAAAAAGAAAAAGAAACAAAAAAGAGGGAAAAAGCAGGACCCTATATGGAGAAAGAAGTAACTCCTAGGAAGGATTACCGTAGACGAAGGAAAGAGATTTTTGAGCGAAAGGACCTCTTTGGGGACCAGGAAAAGAGCTTTGTAGGAAGGGGTAGATTAAAGACTAAAGGCAAACTTGACAAGAAGAAATTTAAACAAACAGAGATAACCGTTCCCAAGGCCATAAAAAGAAGGATAAAGGTCCCGGATTTGATAAGTGTAGCTGAGCTGGCAAGGCGTATGGGTATTAAGGCAGCGGATCTCATTAAGAAATTAATGGAAATAGATATAATGGTTAGCATCAACCAGACAATTGACTTTGATTCTGCCTCTTTGGTGGCAAGTGAGTTTGAATATGAGTTAGAACCCTCGTCTTTTGAGGAGGATGAGATCATTAATGAAGAGGAGGAAAAACCCGAAGATCTTGTCCCTCGACCACCAGTGGTTACAATAATGGGGCATGTAGATCATGGAAAAACATCTCTTCTTGATTATATTAGGAAATCAAAGGTTATTGACAAAGAAGCTGGTGGAATAACCCAACATATAGGGGCGTATTACGTCCACACCTCCCATGGAGATCTAGTTTTTCTTGATACACCTGGACATGAAGCCTTTACTGCAATGAGGGCAAGGGGCGCAAAGGTAACAGATTTGATCGTATTAGTTGTTGCTGCTGATGACGGAGTGATGGAACAAACAATAGAGGCTATTAATCATGCTAAAGCAGCTAACATTCCAATCGTTGTTGCTGTTAATAAGATTGACAAGGCAAACGCAGATCCAGAAAAGGTTAGGAGAGAATTATCAAAATATGGATTCTTATCAGAGGAATGGGGTGGTGATACTCTGTTTAGTGATCTATCGGCTAAGACAGGGCGTGGTGTGGATGAGCTGCTTGACAGCATACTTCTTCAATCAGAGATATTAGAGTCTACGGCGAACTATAAAAAGTATGCAAGAGGAGCAATTATTGAAGCCAGATTGGATAAAAATAGGGGTCCATTTGCCACCGTTCTTATTCGTGATGGTACCCTTCATCAAGGTGACTTTTTTGTTTGTGGAGAAAATTATGGCAGAGTAAGGGCAATGCTTAATGATAGGGGTCAGAAGATAAAATCGGCAACGCCTTCTATGCCGGTTGAAATATATGGTATTTCTGATGTACCTATGGCAGGAGTTGACTTTATAGTAATCTCCGATGAAAAAAAGGCCAAATTAATTAGCGAACATAGAAAAGCTAAGGCTCGGTTAGATACAGTAACCACAAGAGATTCCGTCAGCCTCGATAATATTTTTGATAGGATTAAAGAGGGTGAAGTGAAGGAACTAAACATTATAATCAGGGCCGATGTGCAGGGATCTGTAGAGGCTTTAGTAGATTCTTTAACTAAACTAAGCACAGAAGAGGTGAAGTTAAAGGTTCTACATGGGGCGACAGGAGCGGTGGCGGAAAGCGATGTAATGCTAGCCTCAGCCTCGAAGGCTATAGTTATCTGTTTTAATGTTAGGGCAAATCCGGTTGTAAGAGCCCTTGCAGGAAAAGAAAATGTAGATTTAAGATTTTACGATGTCATCTATAAGGTGATAGAAGACATAAGGTCTGCTATGGCAGGACTCCTTGAACCAGTTTACAATGAGAATATTATTGGTAGAGTAGATGTCAAACAAGTTTTTCACATTTCCAAGGTGGGCACTGTTGCCGGTTGTTATGTAACTGATGGTAAGATTGAAAGGGCTGCAAATGTGCGCCTGTTAAGAGATGATGTAGTTATATTTGATGGGAACATATCTTCATTGAAGAGGTTTAAAGATGATGTAAAGGATGTTTCCTCAGGCTTTGAATGTGGTGTGGGATTAGAAAATTATAATGACATAAAGCCTGGGGATGTCTTGGAATTTTATACATTAGAAGAGATGAAGGTGGAGCTTTGATGTGGTGGTCGGAACCCTCAAGATTTCCCTATATATCCATAATCGGCATTCCCTTAAAGAGAAGAGAAAAGTTGTAAAGAGTATTGTAACCAAGGTGCACCACAGATTTAATGCATCTATCGGTGAGGTAGGGTCCAATGATAAATGGCAGTTGATAGAGTTGGGAATCAGTACTCTAGCTAATGATAGGCGATTTGTAAATTCGGCCCTTGATACTATTCTCTCGTATATTGATTCTCTTTACCTCGGGGAGATTATCGATTCTAATATAGAGATATTTAATGTGTAAATTTGTTAGCGATTAGTGGTCAGCAAATAGCCATCAGCAAGAGAGAAAGAAAGAATTGAGGCCCCAGTAAAATAGAAAAGACAAAAGCATTTAACGGGGTTAAGATTGAAGAATTTAGGGATTAGTGAAATGCTTGCAGGCAACAGATCTCAAAGGGTGGGTGATCAGATTTTAAGGGAAATATCTAATATCCTTTTAAGAAAAGTGAAAGATCCAAGGCTAAGGGGGGCTACTTTAACTGAGGTCAGGGTGAGTAAAGATTTGAGAAATGCCTATATTTATTACAGCATTTTTGGCCAGGATGAACAGAAAAAGCAGGTTCAGGCAGGCTTTGAAAGCGCAAAAGGATTTATACGCAAAGAGATAGGTGAGAGGCTACACCTAAGATATATTCCAGCTATTCGCTTTATTTATGATATATCTCTTGAATACGGGGATAAGATGGAAAGGCTCTTAGAGAAAACGAGAAAGAGCATATGATTTTAAATAATATCACTGATATTTTAAAAAAGGGTAAGAGGTTTTTTTTGGCCAGCCATAAAGAGCCTGATGGGGATGCTATTGGCTCCTTATTAGCCTTGGGTGAGGCACTTATTCTTTCAGGAAAAGAGGTTGTCCTATTTAATGAGGGCCCTATACCAGATTCTATAGCCTTTCTGAAAGGTATAGAGAGAATAGTGAACAGCTTCAATCCGGAATCAGAATCAGACTTTGATGCACTTTTTGTATTTGACTGTGGAAATCTTGAAAGATTGGGAAGGATTTCTTTGCACCTGTCTAATATTAAGCCTTTGATAAATATAGACCATCATGAAAATAATTCTCAGTTTGGCGATTTGAATCTAGTTGATATTAATAGCTCCTCTGTTGGCGAGATTATTTATCGGTTGATAAAGTTGGCGGATTTACCCATGAATGAAAACATAGCGGAAAATATATTTGTGGCTATACAGACAGATACCGGTTCATTCAGATATGAAAATACCACAAGAGAGTCATTTGCTGTTGCAAGCGAGATGTTGGGTTGGGGCGTCAATCCTTGGAAGATATCACGCAAAGTTATGGATGAATATACATTAAAAAAAATCAGGCTTCTTAAGGCGGCCTTAAAGACAATAGAGTTATGCCATGCAGGAAAGGTTGGATTAATCACTATTACTCAACAAATGTTCTCAAAAGCAAAAGCTGATCATTTTGATAGTGAAAGATTTATTGATTACCCCAGATTTATTTCTGGGGTTGAGATAGGTGTTCTTATAAGGGAAATTGGAAAGGATTATTATAAATTCAGCCTGCGCTCTAATGATTGGGTAAATGTGGCTGATTTGGCGAGTCATTTTGGCGGCGGTGGTCATCCAAGGGCAGCAGCCTTTACAAGAGAAGGGAGCTTGGAGTTAGTAAAGCAGGAATTCCTTAATAAAGCATTCGGGTTTTTACGTAATGTTAGGAGTTAGTTGGATTGATCTTTTCGGGCACTTAGTGCTGTTGAGCGGGTTAGGAGTTTGAAATCAATAGCAAGCAACTACTCATGAACACAACAAACAAAAAACAACGGAAAACGGACCCGCCCGCCTCCCCGCCTGCCTCGCCTGAGTCCCGCAAAACGGGACGATGTCGGGCAGGCAATGGACAACAAACAAGGGATGGGATTATAATAGTAGATAAGGAGTCTGGCCCAAGCTCATTCAGGATTGTGAAAAAAATTAAGAACCTGATAAAGGTAAAAAAAGCTGGTCATGCAGGCACACTTGATCCATTTGCAACTGGTATATTGGTTGTCCTTTTAAACCAGGGAACCAAATTATCTCACTTTTTCATGTCGCAGGATAAGGTGTACAAGGCGTCCCTCAGGCTTGGAGTAGAAACAGATACTCAGGATTTAACAGGAAGGATCATTAATAATAAAGATATTGGCAGCCTGACATATAAGACTATCAAACATAAGGCACTCCAACTTATAGGTACTATAAAACAGGTTCCGCCTTCTTACTCAGCTATTCATCATAATGGGAAGAGGGCATATGAATTGGCGCGAAGCGGTATTGCTATAGATCTTCAACCAAGAGATGTAAGGGTTGACTATATCAATATATTATCAGTAGATCTTCCTACTGTTTGGTTTGAGGTTGGCTGTAGCTCCGGTACCTATATTAGGACACTTGCTGCGGACTTAGGCAGAAGTTTGGGTATAGGGGCGCATCTTACCTCTTTAAGAAGAATAAAAAGTGGCCCCTTTCATGTTGATGATGCCTTAACTCTAATACAAATAGCTCAGCAGCTATCTAACAATACAATTGACGAGGTGATAATACCATTAAGAAATGCCTTAAAAGGGATGATGGAGGTCGAAATTCCTGATAAATTAGCAAGAAAGATCAGGAAAGGCTATCAACCCAATTGGGGAGAGCTGTCTCTGGAAAATATCCTGTCTTTCAATTCCAATGACTATCTAAAGGCAGTAACAGGGGAGGGATTGGTTGCAATTTTAAAGGAAGACAAGAACGGGTATAATATCATTAGAGTTTTTACATAATTATAGACAACGCATTAACTGTAGTTCAGGAGGAATCAAGGTGGTCTTAACAAACGAAGATAAAATGGAGATTATTGATAAATTTAAAATCCATGATAAAGATACCGGCTCATCGAAGGTTCAAATAGCTCTTTTAACCAAACGGATAAATGATCTTACCAATCATTTTAAAATACATCCTAAGGACCATCACTCAAGGAGAGGTCTTTTGAAGATGGTGGGTCAAAGAAGGCGTTTTTTGAACTACTTAAAGAGGAGAGACCCTGGTCAGTACAGGACTCTCATTCAGAAGTTAGGCTTGAGGAAATAGAAGTTGTTAGATAATGGTTAACTTATAAAAGATTGAGGGAAAGATTATGAATGTATCAAGTAATATAAATGGAAAAAGATTAAATATTGAGACAGGCAGAGTGGCTAAGGAATCCAGCGGGGCCGTTGTTGTAACAATGGGAGAGACTGTTGTTCTGGTGACAGTTGTTTCTACTGATGAGGTAAGAGAAGGAATTGATTTTGTTCCATTAACAGTTGATTTTCAAGAAATGTCATATGCAGCGGGGAAGATCCCGGGTAATTTCTTCCGCAGGGATATGGGGCGGCCAAGCGAAAAAGAGATGTTGACCTCTCGACTAATAGATAGGCCTCTAAGACCTCTTTTTCCGGATAACTACAATTTTGAGACCCAGGTAATTGCCAGTGTTTTATCCTTTGACAAAGAGAGTGATCCTGATCCTTTGGGTATCCTGGGTGCCTCGGCTGCTATCACTATATCAGATATTCCCTTTGGGGGTCCTGTTGGAAGTGTGCGGGTAGGCAGGATTGATGGCAAATTCATCGCATTCCCCACATTAGAGGAGCAGGAAGAGAGTGATATAAATCTGATTGTTGCTGGAACAAAAGCAGCTGTAGTTATGGTTGAAGGTGATGGTAAGTTTGTGTCTGAAGATGACATGCTTGAGGCCATATTTTTTGGTCACGAATCTTTGCAGCCTATTATTGATGTGCAAATAGAGTTGAGAGAGTCTGTTGGAAAGGAAAAAAGACATTTTATTCCAGCTAAAGAAGATGAGCAATTAAAAGCAAAGGTGAAAGAAATTGGTGAACCTCTTATTAAGGAGGTGTTATCATATGGAGAAAAGATGGTTAGGGAAAAGAAGAGGTCTGAGGCCATTGATTATATAATGGAATCACTAAAAGAAGAATGTGAAGATAAGGGAAGAGAGATCAGGCAGGCGGTTTATGATTTAGAGAAAAGATTGGCCAGGCAAATGATATTAAAGGAGGGAAGAAGAATCGATGGGAGGTCATTTAATGAAGTAAGACCTATTGATTGTTTGGTGGGTATTCTGCCAAGGGTTCATGGAGCGGCCCTATTTACCAGGGGTGAGACCCAGGCCATGGTTTTGACTACCCTGGGTACTGAAAGGGATGAGCAGAAGATAGAATCAATCTATGGAGACTCTTATAGAAAATTCACCTTTCATTATAATTTTCCCCCATTTAGTGTAGGTGAGGCCAAAAGATTGGGAGCTCCCGGCAGAAGAGAAATTGGCCATGGTGCCCTTGCAAGAAGGGCACTTCTTCCTGTTTTATTAGAAAAGGAGGATTTTCCTTATGCTGTCAGGGTTGTTTCTGAAATATTGGAATCAAATGGTTCATCTTCTATGGCAAGTGTATGCGGGGCTTCCCTTTCGTTGATGGATGCAGGTGTTCCTGTTAAGGATCCAGTGGCAGGGGTCGCAATGGGTCTTATTTCAGAAGGCGATGATGTGGCCATATTGACTGATATTATAGGTGATGAGGATCATTTTGGTGATATGGATTTTAAGGTTACAGGGACAAAGAGTGGTCTAACTGCCCTGCAGATGGATATTAAGATTGGTGGGCTAAAAAAGGAGATAATGGGGAAGGCCTTATATCAGGCAAGAGAGGCAAGGATGCATATCCTGAATGAAATGGATAAGGCCCTATCGCAATCGAGGCCAGAGATATCCAAATATGCACCAAGAATTACTACCATAAATGTCAAGCCAGAAAAGGTGAGGGATGTTATTGGTCCTGGCGGGAAGATGATCAGACATATTACCTTAACAACAGGAACACAGATAAGCATTGATGATGATGGCAAGGTGTTGATTGCATCGACTGAGGGTGAGGGCATAGATAAGGCCATAGAAATGATAAAGGATATAGTTAGAGAGGCAGAAATCGGCAAATTTTATTCAGGTAAGGTAGTCAAGATTATGGATTTTGGTGCCTTTGTAGAGATCCTACCTGGCTCAGAGGG
>JAUWZC010000331.1 GCA_030615565.1 Desulfobacteraceae bacterium
TGAGTTTAAGTGAGTTTTTCATTTCCTCTACTACATCGTCTAAATAACCAATCCTGTCAATAAGCTTCACATCTAATGCCTGATCTGCGGTAAAGATTCGGCCATCTGCAAGCTTCTCTATCTCCTCTTTGCTTAATAAAGACTCGCGCCCAGCAAGCACCACTTTTACAAACCTCTCATGTAATTTATTGATTATTGTCTGGATGATATCTTTTTCTTCAGGGGTGCTTGGCCTAAATGGTGACCAGATATCCTTTTTATCGGCAGATTTTATCGTTTCCTCCTGAATCCCTATCTTTGAGAGAAATTTTTCTACATTAAATTTCATGGCAATTACCCCAATACTACCCGTAATGGAGGTAGGATGTGCTATAATCTCATCCGCAGCTGAGGCAACATAATACCCACCGGACGTAGCTGTGCCAGTCAAACATGCAACAATTCTAACACCTGCCTGCTTCTTGTATTGCATCAATTCATGATAGATAATGTCAGTTGCGGTAACAGAGCCTCCAGGAGAATTGATCTTAATGATAACACCAACTATAGAGCTATCTCCTTCAGCTTTTTGAAGTTCCTCCTTGATCCGAGCCACTAAGGAGGTCTCTTGTGTAAATCCTAATCCCTTTGACTTTTTCTTCTCTGAGATGATGCCTGATATATCCAGCAGAAGAATCTTGGCCTCCCCCTCTCCTTCCAGCACCTGCTCTTGCAATGGCTGTATAGGAGGAAATAAAGGAATCTGAATAAAGGCACACCCTGTAATGATAATAAATATTAGACAAATGGACCACTTCATATATTTCATGATATTCCGATCCTCCTAACCCGGACGAGCCGGAAAAAAATCCTAAATCCCAATATCTAAATCCTAAACAAACACTCATGCCCATTCTGGGCACCACGAAGCATAAAAAATTAATTCTATTTTCGGACCAAATTCTAAATTTTTACCCCGTTAAATAAGAACTTTTAGATACCTATATTTATAGACAATCTTATGTGAATAATAATGGCACATTTCAATAATCACACTATTTAACGGGGCAGGTGATCTAAATTCAAAACCATTGAATAACTTCCTACAAAACTCCAAGCCTGTTTTGTTTCCGAATTCCGAGTTTCGGAATACGGAACTCGGAAGCATTTGGATTTTTATATTTGATATTGCCCGCCCTGGCGCGACGTACTTAAATGAAACTATTAAGTCTATAAGGCGCTATGTGCTCTTATCAACATATTAAAATTATAAGCCAGGCCTGCCCGCCATCTGGCAGGCGGGTCTGGGCCAGGGTTTAGAGTTTAGAATTTAGTGTTTAGTATTTTTACCTTTTATGTAGTCTTATTTAGTACATCCACTATAGTCATTTACTGTAATCACTTCTTTCACCGTATCAAAAACCATATCCACTGTGATCTTGTTCATGCATGACATGTCATCACATTTTTTTTTAAAACATGGACTACATTCGAGGCCAGCCCTAATAACTCTGTGTTTTGCCCCATAAGGCCCAGTTTTAAAAGGAGAGGTAGGGCCAAAAAGGGCTATCACTACAGGGAAGGTCATAGCTGCTGCTACATGCATGGGTCCGGTATCAGTAGATATAACAATGGCACATTTTTGATAAAGGTATGCCAATTCTTTTAAGGTACTCTTTCCAGCTAAATTCAGGGCTTCTGTGTTCATCCCTGATAGAATTGTTTCTATTGCTTTCTTGTCACTTTCACTTCCAGTGAAGATAACCTCTGCCTCCAATTTTTCTTTTATTCTATCTGCCAGGCAAGCAAATCGATCTAACCCCCAGAGTTTGGTCTCCCATTTGGCCATT
>JAUWZC010000138.1 GCA_030615565.1 Desulfobacteraceae bacterium
TCTGGGATATGGTTAAATACATTGAAAAAGATAAAGATGGTCAATATCCCTCGACTCTGATTTCCGATATCAGGGTGCTGAAAAAGGTGAAAAAGCCGGTCCCAAAACCTGATTAAAAGAATATGAAGGTTACGAGAATAAAGACAGGAAATAGAAAAACAATAGAGTACTTTAACATATACCCAAAGAAACTCGGCATGGGTGTACCTGCCTCTTCTGCAATGGACCTGACCATAAAATTAGGTGCATTTCCAATATAGGTATTAGCCCCAAAGAAAACAGCACCGGCAGAAATAGCCGTCAGATAGATGGGATTTTCAGCAATTAATTTGGAAACAGCTATGGACTCAGGTATGCCTGAGTAAAACTTCCCCAGCACACTCGAAAAAAATGTTAAATAAGTAGGGGCATTATCCAGGAAACTTGAAAGGATCCCTGTAATCCAGAAATAATGATAGGGTTCTTTCACAGCACAAATTAAAAAACCAAGCGCACCTTTGGTCCCTGCCAGAAGGAGAAGGAGACATGGGGTCATTGTTATAAATATCCCGGCAAATAGATAGGCCACCTCTTTAATAGGAAACCATGTAAACTCATTCTCTTCCCGAAGCTTAGTAGAGGTAAATATCAACGAAAGGATGCCCATGAGGATAATGAAACCATCCCTCGCCCATTCTTGAATGCTTCTGTGTATACCTAAAGTATTTACCTCTCCCCAATCCACCAATCCACTGATTATAACAGAGCCAACAACGCCGGCCAAAAATATAAAATTAAAGCTGCCAACTAACCTTATTGGCTCTTTTTCTCCCTCATCTATTTGGGGCTTAACCCCTTCTTTCTTGTAATAATAGGTGTCAAGGGCAAAATAGACGGCCAGCAAGATCAAAACAGTTAAAAGCATGTGGGGCAAGAGGGCAAATGTCCAGAAAAAGGGAACACCATGCAAAAATCCCAGGAAAAGCGGGGGATCGCCCACTGGTGTCAGTGACCCACCGATATTTGCCACAAGAAATATGAAGAAAACTACCATGAAGGCCCTGTTTTTTCGATAATTATTGGCCCTTAAAAATGGCCTTATAAGTAACATGGCAGCTCCGGTTGTTCCCATCCAGGATGCTAAAGCGGTTCCTATGATAATCATGATGGTATTTACCTTGGGTGTTCCCACCAAACTCCCCTTAAGCAAGATGCCACCAGAGATAGTGAAAAGACCCCAGAGGAGTATAATAAAGGGGACATAATCAGCTAATATAATATGAAGAAAACTATGAAGGGCTGCTCCTTTATAGGCAATTAAAAGGGGAACGGCAATAACAATTGCCCAAAAGGCCGAGACCTTTCCAAAGTGATGGTGCCAGAATTCCGGGGCAAAAAGAGGGAATAAGGCAATTGAAAGCAAGATCCCGACAAATGGCAGGATACTATAAAGAGAGAGAATCTCACCTAAGTTGATGTGCTCGTGGGCCCCTTGATGAGAATTTTCTGCTGCAAACACTGGAAAGGAAAGAGCAAAAAAAACTACTAAAAATAAAAATAGAATCAAGTTCTTATGTCTCATTTATGTACCTCACAGAAGGATTAACAATTCTCTGATCAGACAACCTCTACATTGTCCAACATGCTTTAATAACCCTGCTTACTATTTTATCCTATTATTGAATCTTATCCTCAAAGTCGGTGGAAGTATAGGCATGGGAATATCTTGAGTCAAGAATAAATTACCTTCTAGATCCTTATTTAGATAAGGAAACCAAAAAGTGAAAAATCGAATAGATTTCTTTTGCGCCCTATGTTATATAAGATAAAAAAATGAGGAGGTATTAGTATGAGAGAAGTAAGCTTGAATAAAGCTTTGATGGCAATCTTTTTAAATATGCTTATTTTTATCTTTATCTCTGGATGTGCTACACAGACATTATCAGAAAAAGCAACCCCCCTTGAAGAATCCCAACTGCCAGAAGAAAGCAGAGAAAAAACGATCTCTCTCTATTATGATTTTAAGGATGTGCCAGTTCCAAAGGAACTTAAGCTCGAAAAGGACAAATCCTTTGTCTTTCAAACAACCGAATTTACAACTGGAATCCTTACTTTTTCAGGGAAGGTGGAATCAGATTCTCTCATCAGCTACTTTATTAACAAAATGCCTAATGATGGCTGGCGTTTCCTGAGCTCCTTGAAATCGCCAAAGAACATATTATTTTTTATGAAGGAAAAGCGGTTTTGTATTATAACCATAATCAGCAGGGCCTTTACTACAGATTTAGAGATTTTAATTACGCCGAGTTTCCAAATTGGCTCTTAAGCAATCTTGACCGTTTTCGTTATCCCTTATGATTATGAGCAAATACTCTACTGTTAAGAGCAATCGCTGCTGTCACCTGCAATTTTTGCCAATGCATGATTTACAGCTGGTAAAACAACAGTAAGATTTTCCTTTGCACCCTCAGGACTTCCTGGTAAATTTATAATCAGAGTATTTCCCCTTACACCAACTATTGCTCTGGAAAGCATGGCATGGGGAGTCTTTGTGAGGCTTGCGGTCCTCATTGCCTCAGCCATACCAGGTATCTGATATCTGATTACCTTGAGCGTAGCCTCAGGGGTTACATCAGTAGGGCTCACTCCAGTGCCCCCTGTTGTCACAATAATACTGAGGCCATCTTTATCAACCCACTCAATTAAACATTCCGCAATCTTTTCATAGTAATCTGGAACTATACTCTGCCTCTCAACTGTGTAACCAGCCTTTGTCAATATTTCAGCAACCAAGGGACCCGATTCATCCTTTCTCTGTCCCTTAAATCCTTTATCGCTAATTGTTAATACCCCAGCCTTTATCATCATATAGATTTCATATAATTAATTTAGAATTTTTCGGATGAACAAGTTTTATAACCAGTTTAATTTATCCGCCTTAAGTAGATACAATCCGCAATCCCTGGCCCAAACCTGGCTTATAGGCTTAATATGTTGATCCGAGCATGTAGTGCCCTATAGATTTAGTAGGCTGATTCAAGCACGTCGCGCCAGGGCAGGCCGCAATCCGAAATCCGCAATCCGAAATCCGAAATACTACATAGGCCATCTTTACCTTCCCTCTTCCTTTGATGCAGCCACTATCTTCTCTGTCAGTTGAGGTGGAACCTCTTCATAATGAGACTGTTTCATCTGGAAACTACCCCTACCACCTGTTATGGATGTCAGATCAAGGGAATATCTCAAAACCTCAGCCATAGGCACCTCAGCCTTTATAATCTGGTATTTCCCATCGCTATCCATGCCTAAGACCCTTCCCCTTCTACCATTAAGATCACCTATTGTATCTCCCATAACATCTTCTGGAACTGTTATTTCCATACTCATAATCGGTTCTAAAAGAATAGGTGTAGCCTCCTGGACAGCCTTTTTAAAACACATGGAAGCCGCAATCTTAAAGGCCATTTCAGATGAATCAACCTCATGAGATTTTCCGTCATAAAACCGAATCTTTAGATCCACAGCTGGATATCCTGCCAGAACTCCACTCCTCATAGTCTCTATTATCCCCTTTTCAACGGCTGGAACAAAATTCCTGGGTACATTCATTCCGGTTAACGCCTCATCAAATACAAACCCCTCTCCTCTTTTCAAGGGGGAGATATCAAAATGAACCTCAGCAAACTGACCCCTTCCTCCAGACTGTTTCTTATGCCTATAGATTATCTTCTCCCTTGTATTTCTTATCGTCTCCCTATAAGGAACCTTGGGGGTTTTAAGATTAATTTCAACACCAAATTTTCTCCTTAATTTATCTTTGGTATTCTCCAGGTGAATCTGGCCTGTGCCAGATAGGATAATTTCTGAGGTTGATTGATCTCTGTCTACCTTAAGAGTGGGATCTTCCTCAACCAATCTGGCCAGAGAAGAGTAAACCTTATCCTCATTCTCTTTTTCTGTAGCCTCTATAGCAAAAGAAATAGTCGGCGGAAATGGCTCGGCTAGCCTAAAAACGATTGGATTGTCTCCCTGACAAAAGGTATCGCCTGTTGTGGTCTCTTTTAGCTTAGCCACAGCTGCTATATTGCCGGCACTAGCTGTATTGATTGGCGTTTGCTTTTTACCTTCAATCAACAACAACTGACCTAACCTTTCTTTTACCTTTTTTTTTGAATTAAAGATGGTAGATTCTGAATCTATCTTCCCAGACATAACCTTAAAAAGTGTAAGTTTCCCTGCAAAAGGGTCTGCTAATGTCTTGAAGATTAGAGCTGAAAATGGGGACTCATCGACTACATCAAATTCCACCTCCTCTTGACTGTCTACTTTATGACCTTTAACCTTTCCTCTTTCAATTGGAAAAGGTAAAGATTGATCAATAATGTCCAAGAGCTGTTTAACGCCTATATTAAGGGTAGCAGATCCAGGAATAACAGGCAATACAATGCCAGATTTCATTCCTTCTATAAATGTATCTTCTATCTCTTTTGGAGTGAGTTCCTGTTCATCAAGATATTTTTCCATTATATCATCATTTGCCTCGACAATATTTTCGACCATGTTTTCACGCCATTTGTCTACTATCTCGGCCATTGAATCTGGGATTTCCCCTTCCTTAAAGGAACCAGTACCATCATTTTTATATAGATTGGCCTTTAATCTTATCAAGTCTACAACCCCAGTAAAGTCTCTTTCTGCTCCAATTGGAAGATATAAAGGCGTTACTTTTACGGAGAATGTACTTTCAATTTCCTCTAAAACCTTATAAAAATCAGCCCGTTCCCTGTCCAGTTTATTAATGACTATCAGCCGAGGTAAATTATATTCATCGGAAAAGGCCCACACCTTTTCGGTGCCTATCTTGATACTATCAACAGCATCAATAACAACCACAGCTCCTTCGGCTGCCTGAAGGCATATCTTGGTATCAGAAAGGAAATCGTTTTCGCCCGGTGTATCTACAAGATTGAATTCCCTGCTTTTCCATTTATAGGGATGAAAGGCCGTGCTGAGGCTGGCCTTTCTTTTAATCTCTTCCGGTTCAAAATCCATAATAGAATTACCATCATCTACCCTTCCCAATCGATTCGTCGACTTGCTGTTGAAAAGAATGGCCTCTGCCAGTGATGTCTTTCCACAACCACTATGACCAATCAATCCTATATTTCTAATTTGATCAATCTTTTTTATCATATAATCTCCTCAATTATTTAAATATATTAAACACTTATAATTCAATTATAAAACAATCCCAAGGTCAGTATAACCTAAGCTAAGTGATAAGTAATTTACCTTAATAAGAAAAAATGTCAAGACAAGAATAATGGAAAAACAGTAATCGTTCACCATTGTCCATTTTCCATTGATCATAGCCAGGCTTTAGTATATTTCGCTGAGCAGAAAGCGGTAAACGGATAGCTAAAATATAAACTTTAATTCTATCACTCTCCATCATTCTCCATCGTTGACAGTGATACAATCATTGATTAAAATACACTTGATACTATAAAGATAACTTTTTTAGGCACCAGAAAGGAGAAAAAATGCCCTATGCAATAGCTATGGCCGGAAAAGGTGGAACAGGTAAAACCACTATTGCTGGATTCTTAATTAAGTATCTGGTTCAAAAGGGCAAAACCCCTGTATTGGCAGTTGATGCTGATTCAAACACTAACCTTAATGAGGTTCTTGGGGTTTCGCTGAAAGCAACTTTAGGCACAGCTCGGGAGGAAATGAAAGATGGGGTAGTTCAACAGGGAATGACCAAACAGATGTTTATGGAGATGAAGCTGTCAGAGGCAGTAGTTGAGGGAGAAGGCTTTGACCTTATTGCCATGGGCAGGCCAGAAGGAGCTGGATGTTATTGCGCCGCTAACAGTCTATTATCTATGTATTTGGGGAAACTTATAGACAACTATCCATATATGGTTATGGATAATGAAGCAGGCATGGAACATATAAGCCGGTTGACAACAAATAATGTTGACGTTCTGCTGGTTATTTCTGATCCTTCCATGAGAGGGATTGAAACTGCTGGCAGGATTAATACTTTAGTTGATGACTTGAAGGTAAGGGCAGCAAAGAGGTTTTTATTGATAAATCAGG
>JAUWZC010000163.1 GCA_030615565.1 Desulfobacteraceae bacterium
AAGTCCAAGGAGACCGAGACTGGCGACGGAAATGCCCATTACCGAACCAGAAAAGTAAGAGACATTAAGGGCCTTAGCCTGCCCATATTTATTCGCGGCATCTGCTGTTCGAGAATTTCCTTTGGTAGCAGCACTCATACCAGAAAATCCAGCCAGCATAGAACAGAATGCTCCGGTCACAAAGGCAATAGCCGTTCTCCAGGATATACCAAACCCAAGCAAAAGAAAAACGATGGCTATAAAAAACACCAAAACTGAATATTCCTTCCTTAAAAAGGCCATGGCACCATCATGGATCATATCCTCCAGATCCTTCATAAGCTCACTTCCATTGGGTTGTTTTTTGACATAAAGAAATATTAGATAGGCGATTATAAGACCCAGAATCCCTAAATAAGGTGCATAAACAGTTAGGCCTTGCATTATCTTTCTACCTCCTCCCCCCTAATCCTTAAAGGATTGAATTTATTCATTGCAGCCTCCACTCCATCCAAAATAAATGATTCAATGGCCTCTGCTACTATATGAAGTACATCTTTAATTGTTTTTTGTTGATCGTCATAAATAGGGCTTAAAACAAAATCCTCAATTGGTTCATTATACTGTGGCCGCCCTATTCCAATCTTGGTCCTGTTGAATCCATCTGTTCCAAGATGATAGATTATAGAGTCTACTCCATGATGACCTCCTGTCCCTCCGCCGCGGACAATCTTTATATGACCTACATCTAAATCAATGTCATCATGGACAACCATTATATTTCTGATCTCTGGCCTATAATGTTCTACTAAATACTCAACTGCAATTCCGGATTTATTCATAAACGTTTGTGGACAGGCCAATACTATCTTTTTATTATGGTAATTTGTGATTGTGCTAAGGGTTTGAAAGCGTTGATCAGATAAATGAAGGTCTAATTGGGTACATAAAAGATCAACGGTTTTAAATCCAAGATTATGTCTACTGTTTTTGTATCCAGTGCCTGGATTACCAAGCCCTACTATCAAATACATGTTTTTAGGATTTATCTTCGCCTTTTATTTCCTCTCTTTCAGCTCCCTCTACCTCTTCTACCTCTTCTTCTTCTACCTCTTCTACCTCTTCTACCTCTATGGCCGGGGCAACCACTGTGGCAATGGTGAGATTCTCATCCTCCATAGATTTCAAACCCGGAGGAAAGGAAATATCCCCTATATGAAGGGACTGTCCAACATCAAGACCAGACACATCTATCTCTATTTTGTCTACAAGGTTTCTTGGCATACACGAGATCTTTAACTCCCTCCGAATATGCTCTAAAATACCACCCTCACTTACCCCTATCGGTGTATTTACAAGATGCACAGGAATATCTACCTCAAGTTCCTTTTCCATAGATATCTCGTAAAAATCAACATGAAGATAATCCCTTGTAACTGGATCCTTCTGTATCTCTTTTATCATGACTCTCTTAGAATATTTTTTCCCATTAGAATCCACTCTTAGATCAAATATAATACTTTCAGCTGATTTTCCTCTAAGAATTTTTTCGAGCTGTTTATAATCTATGGAAAGCATGATGGGGCTTATCTCTGGACCATATACTATAACAGGAAGCATGCCCATGCTTCTTAGCCTTCGAGCCGAACCTTTACCTGTCTCGGTTCTTTTTTTCAAATCTAACTGTATAGTAGCCATTTATTAACTCCAAGTACCATAATTTATCCGTTCACCGTCATCCGTTGTTATTTTCAAACGAGAAACCAGCAACGAACAACCAGCAACAATTCTTCAATTCCTAAATTCATAATCCCTGGCCCGGACCCGCCTGCCGGATGTCGGGCTGGTAGCAGACAGGCCGCAACCCCTAAATCCAATATCTCACGATTATACAAATAATGAACTAACAGATCTTGAATAATATACTCGCTTTATGGCCTCCCCCAGAATCTCCGACACAGAAACAACCTTGATCTTGGAACACTCAGAGGCCTTTTCATTTAATGGAACTGTGTTTGTTACTACTAGTGACTCGATAGTCGATTCCTCTATCCTTTTTATAGCATTGCCAGAGAGAACTGGGTGAACACAGCAGGCATAAACGTGTTCTGCCCCATTTTGGGTTAATGCCTGAGCAGCCTGAACCAGTGTTCCACCTGTATCAACCATGTCATCAAGAATAACGGCTGTTTTTCCTTTTACATCCCCAATTATATGCATGGCCGCTGCAACATTAGGTTCCTCTCTTCTCTTGTCTATTATAGCCAAAGAGGCATTGAGTCTCTTGGCAAAGGCTCGTGCTCTCTCCACACCACCAGCATCAGGGGAAATTATTGATAGATTGTTTTTAAAATGCTTCCGAATGTAGTTCAGCAGAATAGGTGCTGCGAACAGATTGTCCACAGGAATATTGAAGTATCCTTGGATCTGCCCGGCATGAAGATCAATTGAGATCACACGATTCACCCCAGCTACTGTTATCAGGTCTGCTACAAGCTTTGCACTTATAGGAACCCGTGGCTTGACCTTCCTATCCTGCCTGGCATATCCATAGTAAGGGATTACAGCTGTTATATTCCTAGCAGATGCCCTTTTGAGTGCATCTGTAATTATCAGGAGCTGCATGAGATTATCATTAACCGGACTACTGGTGGACTGAAGGATAAAGGTGTCTCTTCCCCTTACATTTTCATCGATCTCAATCCGGATCTCCCCATCGCTAAAGGTTTTGTTTACCATTTCCCCAGGAAGGATATTTAGATAATCACATACCTCTTTGGCTAGATTTATATTAGATGTACCACCAAATAGCTTCAAACTATCAACAAGATCATCCATAATAGTGTTTTTTCCTTTTCCCTTTTTTAATGTGTCAATAATCTTCTTGTTTTTGGCTGGGGTGGGAGGATTCGAACCTCCGAATGCGGGCTCCAAAGGCCCGTGTCTTACCGCTTGACGACACCCCAATAAAAAAAATGAAAACGACTCCGCTAAATGTGGACATCTAACTCAATCCTTTTACTACAAACACATGCCCTTTATTATATGATTCGAGAATCTTTCCAGCTTCTTGGGCCTTTTTAGCTGAATCAAAAAGACCAAAAACGCTTGGGCCACTACCCGTCATCAATGCACCGAGAGCACCTAACTTTATTAAGGAGTCCTTGATTGAGCAAAGAAAGGGGTACTTTACAAGGGTAACTCTTTCAAGATCATTAAAAAGTAAATCTGGTATGTTAAAAATGCCTTTTTTTAAACTATTTAATATATTCTGATTTCCATTATTTGTCAACTCTAATTTGGTTCTTTCATAGGCCCATGCTGTTGAGACCATAAAATCCGGACTAACAATAACATACCAAAATGAAGGAAAATTTTCTATTGGTTGGAGTATTTCTCCAATCCCCCTGGCTATAGCTGGTTTCTGTAAGAGAAAAAATGGAACATCTGCACCTAAAGAAAGGGCGAGTTTCTCAAGATCTTCTTTTGAGAGGGGGTTTGGCCAAAGCTGGTTTAGTCCTTTCAATGTTGCTGCTGCGTCACTACTGCCACCACCCAAACCAGAAGAGATAGGTATTTTTTTAATTAGGGTGATTTTGGTCCCTTTCCTTATCCCGGTTTTTTCAAAAAAAGAAATAGCTGCTCTATTAATTAAATTATCTTGGCCTTTAGGTAGTTCTCTCCCGGTACAATAAACCTCTAACCCCTTCTCTGACTTACTTATCTTTAGCTTATCATAGAGAGCCACAGGAACGAAAACAGACACTAACTCATGATACCCATCCACCCTTTGCCCAGTGATTTTTAAGAATAAATTTACCTTAGCCGGGGACAGGATTTCAATTGCAGCCTGATTCATGACATGGGCGTTGGATTTTTCATTTTTTAGCGTGGAAAGCATTATTATTCGCTTGCTTTAACAAAACGCATGCGGAGATCATAGAGAAGGTGCTCCAGGAGATTTTCCTCCTCCTGGGTAAGGTTACCCTTGGTTTTGTCTTTGAGTAGGTTGATAATATCAATCGATTGTTTAGCTAATACCAAGTCTTTCTTTTTTTCTCCAGACTGCGGATCTGCAATTTCACCAAGGTGAAGGAGGGTTGAAGAGCTAAGTGATAGAAGAAAGGAGGAAAAATTGACTTCCGGTAAGGGGGCAGAACCTTTCTCCTCCTCCTTGGGCTTCTCCTTACCCCTGTCTTCTTCTATCTCAGTCTTTCCAGACTCATCCTTTACCTTTCCCTGGGCATCAAAGATTCTTTTATCTTTAACAATAAATCCTGAACCTTGTATTTCCTCTTCAGACATGCCTTCCTCCTTAATATATAAGGTTTATAGTCACGTTTGTAAGCGTTCAGCTTTCAGTAAAAGTAAAAAGTTAAATTTTTTTATATTAATTTTGCTAACTTATATAAACAAATTTAACAGAATTTACCTATATAGTGCAAGAGAAAATCTTTATCTGTCCCCGTGCTTATCCTGTCCAGAAATTAGTAAAGCAAGACTATAAAGGCATCACTTATCAGGCTGTATGTAGCTGCTATCTTCTTTTCTTATTGTGAGGTAAGGACCAGGATAAATCGCCAGGATAAATCGCCTTGACAGGCTTATATCTATTTAGTTAATTTGAATGATTAAAGGGTGGACAATGAAAAGACGTTTTAGCAGGCAAATAAATATAGATGGGGTAAAGATAGGCGGTGGAGCCCCGATAGTGGTACAGTCCATGACTAATACCCCAACTCATGATGTAGATGCTACTGTAAAACAAATAGACCAATTAACAAGCGCTGGATGTGAGCTTGTTCGCCTTGCAGTGCCAGATATGGAAGCTGCATCTGCCCTTAGAGATATAAAGCCTCAGATATCTCTTCCGATTATTGCCGATATTCATTTTGACTACAGGCTAGCCTTGGCATCAATAAAAAATGGTGCCAATGGACTAAGATTGAATCCAGGAAATATTGGCGGAAGGAAAAAAATTCAAGAAATTGTTGCCGCTGCTCGTACTCAAGCTATCCCTATAAGGATTGGGGTTAACTCCGGCTCACTGAGCAAGGCTATTCTAAAAAAATATGGTCATCCAACACCAGAAGCTATGGTTGAGAGTGCCATGAGTCATGTAAGGATTTTGGAAGATTTAGATTTCCATCTTATTAAGATCTCCCTGAAATCATCGGATGTCTGGCAGATGATATCGGCATATAGGCTTCTGAGTGAGAAGGTTGATTATCCTTTACATTTAGGCGTGACCGAGGCCGGGACTCTTATATCAGGGACTGTTAAGAACTCTTTAGGGATAGGATTATTGCTATCAGAG
>JAUWZC010000111.1 GCA_030615565.1 Desulfobacteraceae bacterium
GAACAAAACATTGAATATCAAGTAATTAAAGGTTTAATACAGAAACCTTCACTTATGAAAATATCCTTTTTAACCTGACTTTGCCATTCTTGGTGTTGGGATCTCTTTTATCCCTTCAATTATCACTGACCTGAAATCCTCTTGCATATCTTCAAAAGATAATTTATTATACGTATTATACACGTATATAGGGGGGGGGTTATCATGCAAAAAAAATTGACTATCACCATAGACGATAAAATCTATGAAGGATTACATAAAATAATAGGCAGAGGGCATATCGGTCATTTTATCGAGGAATTAGTTCGGCCACACATCTTTAATCAAGATCTTAATGCAGCTTATAAACAAATGGCTCAAGACGAAGCCCGTGAATCTGAAGCATTGGAATGGTCAGAGGCAACAATAGGAGATGTTAGCGATGAACCGCGGTGAAGTGTGGTGGGTGAACTTCGAACTGGCGGTTGGCGGTGAAATTCGAAAGAAACGACCAGCGGTAATCATCAGTAATGACATTTCTAACAAGTTTTTGAACAGAGTACAAGTTGTACCGATTACAAGCAAAATTGATCGTCTATATCCAAGCGAAGCATACATTACACTTAATGAAAAGCAATGCAAGGCTATGGCAGATCAACTGACAACAGTGAGTAAATTACGCCTAATAGATTTGGAGGGAAGGGTTTCAATTTCAGACATGAGAAAGGTGAAACAAGCAGTGAGAGTTCAACTTGGGTTATCCATATGAACATGGCCATAAATAGGAACGCCCCCTTGCGGAGGCGCAGACCTGAGATGCTGTCTAAGGTGGGGTTAATTCTTCGGGTTTATTGTTGTCATTATTTAGCAAACTGTAAAAGGGTCAAACGGAGAATTTACCCCTTGATTGTGTTAAAATACTGTACTTCTCGAATTGGATATACTGGTGATATCACAACTCTGGAATGATTTAAGGTATTGGCAAGCTATCTTAAATTTAAAGCGAATTGATTTAATCGATGTCTTGTGGCGCCAGTAGCGCTTTGAATACAAATAATGCAAGGAGATGTTTGTGTCCGCAGGACGAAATCCAAAAAAAGACATACTCTACCAGTGGGGGCATAATCATGGCCGATCTGACACGTGAAGATTTTCTGAAACTGGACCGTAAAGATCAACTTGCTCCTTTCCGGGAGGAATTTTATGTCCCAGAAGGTGTGATTTATATGGATGGCAACTCTCTGGGTGCCATGCCAAAGGCCGCGTCCAAGCGGGTACGCGAGGTGACAGACCGGGAATGGGGACATGACCTTATCAAAAGCTGGAATATGGCAGACTGGTTCAATGCCCCGCGTCGGATTGGCGACAAGATCGCCAAGATTATTGGTGCAGAGGAAGGCGAAATCGTCGCCACGGATTCAACAGGAATTAACCTATTCAAGGCGATCAGTGCCGCTCTTGCGATCAATTCTGATCGATCCGTCATTGTAATGGAAGGCAGCAACTTCCCTACGGACAATTACATTGCGCAGGGCCTGATTGAATTCCTAGGACGGCAGCACCAGATCCGCTTTGTGGAAAAAGACAGCATTATGGAGGCCATTGACGACAATGTGGCTGTCGTATCCCTCACCGACGTGCATTACAAAACCGGTCACTTGCTGGACATGAAGGTCATTACCGCCAAGGCACATCAGCATGGGGCGCTGACCGTCTGGGACCTGTGTCACAGTGCTGGTGCCATCCCCATTGACCTGAATGGAGCCAATGCAGACTTTGCAGTGGGCTGCGGCTATAAGTATCTTAACGGTGGACCAGGCGCCCCTGCTTTTATTTTTGTAGCGAAACGGCACCATGGCAAGTTGAAGCAGCCCCTGACCGGCTGGTGGAGCCACAGGTCGCCCTTTGATTTCACCAGGGACTATGAGATCGGTGAAGGCATAAACCGCATGCTGTGCGGCACACAACCTGTCATCAGCCTGTCGGCCCTGGAAGTGGGAGTGGATATCATGACACGCGTAGACATTCACAAAATCAGACAAAAATCCAAAAAAATGGGCGACCTGTTCATCGCCTCGGTGGAGCAGAAATGCGGTGACTACGGCTTCGGCATCGCAAGCCCCCGCAATGCAGACGAACGTGGCAGCCAAGTCTCACTCACCCACGAAAACAGTTATGCCATCATGCAGGCCCTAATCGAACGGGGTGTAATTGGTGACTTCCGTGCTCCGGAAATCACTCGCTTTGGCTTCACACCACTTTATCTGAGATATGTGGATGTGTGGGATGCTGTGGATATCCTGTCGGATGTCATGGCCAATGAGATCTGGAAGGTCCCTAAATACCACGTTCGGATGGCCGTGACCTGATCAACTGTCAAAATCCAGTGGGGAAATAGCAAGTCCTTGAAATCCTGAGATATTCAGAACGTATATTCAATTACTCTGTAATTTCAGATAGTTGATGGATTGGCAAGATATCACGAGTCTGATTTTGATTTTTTGCATAGGGAAAGATGAAGTAATCAATATTCCCAAAGGCCAGGAGAACTTCTGATTAGTTATTGTATTGTGAAATTTTCAGGTAGATCCTAAGCAGAATAGGTTTATAGCAGAATACTTGAATTTTCCGGGTTTAAGGCACACCACAGCATCTTGACAGGATTGTTTAGTTGAAAGCGTGACTCAAGATCATTTTTTATCCAAAATCTCTCTTATCTTTTGTGACAACTGCTTCATATCAAAGGGCTTCTGAATAAACCCATCACAGCCTCGCTCTAGTATCTCAGAGGCCTGGCCATATATGCTGTAGCCACTAGAAAGGAGGACTTTAACATTAGGGTAGATCTCTTTCAATTGGTTATAGGTCTCGCCTCCACTCATCTCAGGCATGATCATATCGAGGACCACCAGGGAAATTTCGTCTTTACTCTCTTTGTAGATCTCAACGGCCTCCTTGCCTCCATCGGCCTGGATCACTGTATAACCCAAGGTCTCCAGCATCTCCTGACCAACCTCGAGAATCATCGCTTCGTCATCAACTAATAGCAGGGTCTCCTTACCCTTTTCAATTTTTTCAGGGGTGAGCTTTTTCTCCGGGACCCCCTTTCCTGAGGCAGGGAGATAGATACTGAAAGTCGTTCCCATTCCTTTCTTAGATTCCACATCAATGTATCCACCATGGGCCTTTACCATACCGTATACAGAAGCCAGTCCAAGTCCAGTTCCCTTGGCAAGACCTTTTGTGGTGAAGAATGGCTCAAAGATGCGCTCTGTGGTCTTTTTATCCATGCCTACGCCAGTATCCCTCACAGTGAGTAACACGTAGCTTCCAGGCTTCACCTTGTAGGGCTTTCCCGTCATCTCCTTATCGGTCATATTCATGGTTTTCACAAAGAGCTCTCCACCCCTTGGCATGGCATCTGCAGCGTTGACATAGAGGTTTAAGAGTATTTGCTCAATCTGCCCTTGGTCTGCCTTTATCCCTGATAAGTCCTCTGCGAGGTTTCGGTGAACGCTTATCTCCTTTCTGGTCATGGCAAAGGTATCAGAGATCTCTTTTACCAAGAGATTCAAACTAATAGGCTTGATCTCATACTTTCCCTGCCTGGCATACCCGAGGAGCTGCTGGGTGAGGCGAGATGCACTGTGCACTGATTTCTCAATGTTCTTGAGCCGTTCGTAGTTCAGGTGGGTGGAATTGGTCTCTAAGAGCATTAAGGAGATATTTCCCTGGATACTCATGAGGAGGTTGTTGAAGTTGTGGGCAATGCCGCCTGCCAAGGTACCTATGGCCTCCATTTTCTGTGCCTGCTGGAGCTGGGCCTCGAGTGTCTTTTTTTCCTCTTCTGCCTGCTTGCGCTCGGTAATGTCTTGAACCATCCCCAGGGCTACCTTTTTTCCTTCAATGGTGATTACTTCAGTGTTCACTTCCACAATCACTTTGGAGCCATCCTTCCTAATCAAGGTGAGCTCATCAGGGCCAGTAGCTTTCCCAATTGCGTTGAACGCAAGTAATTTGGCAGTCTTAGTAATATCTTTCTGACTTAAAAGTTTCAATTTGAGGAAACTTTTGCCAATCAGCTCTTCCCTATGGTACCCAACGATTTCCTCAGCCTTTTTGTTTCCATAAAGGAATCTTCCCTGGAAATCACTGTAGTAAATCCCAATAGGGGAATTCTCAACAAGAATTCTATACTTCTCCTCAGAATGTTTAAGCTCTTCCTCCATCCGTCTAAGTTCAGTGATGAGTCTTGATAACTGGTTAATTTCTCTTAACCGCGTTTTTCCAGTTTCTTCCGCTATCCTCTTATAATATCTGGCCTCTTCTCTCGCTTCCTCTAACAGCCTTTCAAGGTCAGCAATTCTTTCTTCAAATTTTTTATGTTCTTCAACCATATTTTCATTGCTCAGCTAAAACCAGCAAAACTCCTGTCCAGTCGAGCCCTCTGCTTTTTTGAAGGAGAGGGGCAACTTCAACTCCAGAATAAAAACCGAATAATGGGGTGTTATATCGGTTAAACACTTTCTGGACTTCTGAGGCTTCCTCAATTTTGGCATTTAAGTAGCTTGCTGCCCTCCCTGCACAATCAATGTACAGCCCAAAAAGAGCTTTGCGTCCATCTGCTTTGATTTGTTCCATGAGCTCTGCTGAATTCCTCTTTGCTGACTCCAACATTTTTGCAGTATCCCGTAGCATAAATTGTATTTCTGTGCCTTCTTCGAAGTCTGGTTCAAAAATACCAATACCCTCCCCATTTGGTAACATTCCTGTAATCAGCCTATTAACGTATTTAGCTTCTTTCGGCTCCTCAAATTTCTTACCATGGTATCTACCTATTGTTAAAAGATCGACAGGATGTTGATGCCGCCAATCCTGATTGCCATATAACTCATCAATCATCTCAACAATCGGTTTTCCATCCAATTCATAAATCACCGAACCCTCTATCTTTGTAATCCTATGGTAAACACCATCTAACGGGGTGCAGCCATGCATAATCCTAAATAAGGGTTTGAAATCCCCAGTTACCATAATACCAACAACACTTTGGTTGCTAACATAAGAGCCACAAAACTGATTTGTAGAAGTAAGTGCATAATCTCCTACTAAGCCTGCACCGATAATAGGCACATTTGACTGGAGTTCTTGCTCTATCCCTTTAATTAAAGGCGATGAAGCGTTTAGGACGGGGGGTTGATTATCCGAGGCAGGAATTTTTATCGAATCATAAAACATAAGTAAAAGCTTGCCTTCTCGTTCATGTGATAATTTTTCTGCTAATTTTTTTCCTGCTAGTTTCGCATCTTTATCTAAATCATCTACCGCAGCAACTGTGTGTTTGATTGTATCTGATTGTAGTATTGCGGCACCTGCAGGATAACCTTCATAGGATAAATAGTCGTTAGTAATTATACCAATAGCTGAGCCGCCAATGATTGGTACCTCGTTTCCCACAACTGATTGCAGTCCTCCAAAAAACTCATCATAATCAAGCCGCCCATTGCAAAAGGCAAATATACAATCAGGTCTGTCTATATTACCCTTTTCTATTGCACGTGCAGCTATTTTATTACCCAATGATAAGGCGTCTTTTTCGTTACCGTACCCAATTCCTACTTTCATTTTCTATCTCCACGAACAAGCATATAGACTTGTTTTTAGTCTTAAAACACGTCTGAGGTATATTTTTTATTTTATGCGATACAGAATATAATATTTTTTTATATTTAAATAAAGTATTAGCTGATAAGCTTAGAATACATTGCATCAAAATAAGGGAGAGGTAAGCAAAATTTGAGGATTTTCCTCATGGGATATCCTCTATGAACAATGAGGTGTATCATCAAGATATTGTGTTTAATCTGTACACATTAAGATTTTAGCTTCTTGCCAAAACGGATATTTGGATTTTGAATAATTTTATTACAACATACAAACACAATACTAAACTTTTTCGCCCTTTCAATTCTTTCCAGTCATAGCAGAATACTGGATTCTTTGAAGCACAAGAGATACCACAAGATATGGGAGCTCTGACAGAAAAAGCGGAACTATTTTTCCCCTGACATTTGGCACAGATAAGGGAATCAACCTTCCGCCACAAAGACAGGCGGACAGGCATATATCTTCTGGATAAGCCTTGCCCAATTCTTACGGTATTCTTTTGAATTCTCCTCTTGCTCTATAATATAGGGTATCACTCTGTCTTGATTTCCCTTTTTCCGCCTTCTGCGGGATACATTGCTGTAGTAGCCATAATAACGAACTATCTTCTCTCTCCTGTTGGGCACATGGGAGCACATGGCCCCTAACCATTCCAAGCCGTTAAAGGCCCTCTCTTGTTTCCCATCCTTGAACTGGTAGAAGTCGGTTTCTCTAGAAGAATGCCTTATCAGGCACCTTTCCTGTCTGCGTAGCGATCAAATCGGTTTGAGAGAATAAAAAACGTTGGTGCCCAAAGACCAACAAAAATCCCGAACCGTTCAGCATGTGCCAGAGCTTCCAGTGACATATCTCCCCTGGTAATATACCACATGAAGATTGAACCAAGAATCGAGATAAAACCCAAAATAAAGCATAGATCCGACAATAACCTTAGCTGTTTGTGTGACAGTTTCAATATAACGTTTCTCATAATGTGACCCTCCTTTCTATAAAATTCTTATAGGTCTTAGCCTACCTCTTCTTCAAAGCCATGCTATACCGAAAGCCTCATAGCGTTCAAATAAGCCAAGTAGACTGGTCTCTTCCAATGCTATAGGTTGAGGTTTGTTTTCTCCGTTTTCTCTTGGTTTTAGTCCAGTACCATGATATTTCAATTCATGAGACCGTGATTTAGAAATTCACAAGATATTATACTTGGTGTTTATAGGCTGGGTTTGCATGATACGTGCCATATTATATGCCTTCAAACCAATCAAATACATTATAGACTTCATATGGTAGTCAAAACATAAACTGTTCTTTCCTTGCCTGATGAAATAGGGTATCCTGTCAAAGTAGATAGGAAGCCTAACCGAAAGAATGGCAATTAAAAAAGCAGAGCCTTAATGATGTGCTATTACTCTATCACCACAATTGTAATCCGGCGATTTATCGCCCGGTTTTGAGGGGTGTCGTTTTCTGCTATAGGCTTTGACTCACCATAGGAAAAGATGCTCATGCGGTGCAGAGGTATACTGTGCTGCGTGTAGAGGTACGTCTTTGCTGCTTTGGCTCGGGCCATGCCCAGCCTCAA
>JAUWZC010000235.1 GCA_030615565.1 Desulfobacteraceae bacterium
TAGCCCTAAGGCTAAGACCTATGTGGGCAAGATTCATCTCGTTTGTTTTTCCTGTATAAACCTATACTAATCCTTGCTTTAGCATCTGGTTACCTAATTGTAGAAGCTTCTATAATTTATATGACCATTGATATGCAAAAATCTATAACATTTTCTTAACTCAGACACAATTCTTTAGCCCCTTTGATTGACATGAATTATTTAATCGGTTAAAAAGTGAGCAATTAAGGTATTTTGGATTGCGGATTTTGGCCTGCCCTGGCACGACTTGCCTTGAACACAATGTTGTCGACATAATCTTTCGGAAGCTGAAGCTAAATAACTTGCTCTTTCAAAGCCAGCCTGCCCTGGCGCGACTTGGCTGGAGCACTATAGAGCAACTGTAATACTTCGGGTGTATAATCCATAGAACTCAGCCCTTGCATGCCAGGTCTGGGCCAGGGGTCTGGGCCAGGGATTTTGGATTTAGATTGTAAATCATTTCGATGCAAATTAAACTGAGTACCCATTTGAACGCAGATCAACGCAGATTGTTTCCAAATTCCGTGTTCTGTCATTCGGAACTCGGAAGCAAGATTATAAATATAAAGAAATAACTGATCTGCGGATACCCGCCCGCCTCGCCTTGCGGACTCGCATGGCGGGCAGGTCGGAGTAAGCCTGCGTCCTAATTAAAGAAATGGACACTCAATGAAAAAAAAGGATACCCTCGGTCTGATATAGATTTATACAGGCACAGGAAAGGGAAAGACAACCGCTGCCCTTGGACTGGCCATGAGGGCTGCCGGGCATAATTTCAAGATCGCCATTATTCATTTTATGAAGATATGGAATTATGGAGAGGTAAAAAGTCTTAAGAAGCTTGGGATTGATCTCTTTCGCTATGGGACAACAGAGCTTATTGACCCTAAGAATCCATCAACTATAGACTTTGATCAGGCCAATAAAACACTATCAAAGGCCGAAGAACTTATAGAAAAAAGTGCCTACAATATGCTAATCTTAGATGAGATTAACGTGGCTGTTGATTTTAAGCTGATACCTTTGAAAAGGGTAGTTGATCTTTTAGATAAAAAACCAGATAATCTCGAGGTGGTTCTTACCGGGCGAAACTGCCCTGAGGAGCTCATTGAAAGGGCTGACCTTGTCTCTGTTATAGATGAGATCAAGCACCCTTTTCAGAAGGGGATAGAGGCAAGAAAAGGGATTGAGTTTTAATTAAAGGAGGCCAAATTACATGTTTATCACAATGATGAGAAGGCATACCAAAGGTATCATGATTAAGGTAATGATTGGCATCATCGCCGTTGTCTTTATCTTTTGGGGTATATATTCATTCAGGGAGACCCCAGGTGCAAAGATTGCCTATGTAAATGGCAATTTGATCACAGGGCAGGAATATGAGGCAGTATACCGGGAGATGCTGGATGCTTTGCAGAAACAGTATAAAGAATACTGGAATGATAACCTTATAAAGGTATTTCAACTAAAGCAAAGGGCCCTAGATAGCCTGATAAATAAGAGATTAATCAGTCAGGAGGCTGCTAGAATTGGCCTAGGAGTCACGGATGATGAGGTAGCTAATGCTATTTTTACCTACCCCGCCTTTCAATTAAATGGTGAGTTTCATGAGGGTAGGTATAGGTCTCTTTTAAGGCATAACAGAATGGAACCAACGGACTTTGAATCAGCAATAAAATTAGAATTGTTAGGCAAAAAAATCCGTCACGCTATCAAATGCTTTTTCCCAATCACAGACATGGAGATTATGGATTATTATACCTATCAAAAAGAAAAAGTTAATACTGGCTTTGTCTCCTTCAATCCCAGGGATTTTAAAGGAAAAACAGAGGTAAAACAAGATGAGAAAGAGGCCTATTTTGAGGCAAATAAGGAGAAATACAGGATTCCAGAAAAGATAAAAATAGCCTATCTTGCCATTGATCCATCTGATTTTTTAGATAAGGTAACTATTGCAGAAAAAGAGATATCAGACTTCTATGAATTAAATCAAGAAAGGTTTAAAGATCCAAAACAAATTAAGGCAAGGCATATACTTTTTAAACTATCGCCAAATGCATCCAAATCAGAAGACACAGAGGCAAAAGATAGGGCACTTTCTCTATTAAAAAGGGCAAGAGGTGGAGAGGATTTTGCAGCACTGGCCAAAGAATACTCTCAAGATCCTACTGCATCAAAAGGAGGTGATCTTGGCTATTTTAAGCAAGGTCAAATGGTTAAACCCTTTGAAGAACTTGCCTTTAGCCTTAAAAAAGGAGAAATTGGTGGACCAGTAAAAACCCAATTTGGCTGGCATATAATCCAGGTAGATGATATTAAGGATGCTACTATTAAAACCTTTTCTGAGGTTCGAAATCAAATAGTAGCAACATTAAAAAATGATATAAGCAAGGAAATAGCACATGAAAGGGCCCTCACCTTGATGGATCAGATGCCCTATGACATTAATTTAGCCACATACGCAGCTCAACATGGTCTTACAATGAAGGAAAGTGATTATTTTCCTAAAAAAGGGTCCATTCCAGGGCTGGGGGAGGATGAAAGACTTAAGAAATCTATATATTCCTTAGAGAAGGGGGAGACAAGTGAGGTCATCGAACATAAGGATAAATTCTATATCATCCAGGTTGTTGACGACAAAGATACTCATATTCCAAAGATGAGTGAAGTTACTGATCAATTAAATAAAGATTTTATAGATCATCTATCTCTTGTTGCTGCAAAAAAGGAAGCAAAGAGTTACCTTGAAGAATTAAAAGGGGGTGCTGATTGGATTGAACTGGCTAAAGATAAAGGATTAAACCCAGATGAGACAGGCTTTTTTACAAGGAGAGAGAACATCCCCAAAATTGGTTATTCACCATTACTATCCGAGGCCACCTTTTCCCTCTCATCTCAGAAGAGATATCCGGATCAGGTCTTTGAGGTAAATAATAAAGTTTATACTATTAGATGGCTTAAGAGAAAAGGCATTAATATGAAGGATTTAGATAAAGAAAAAAAATCTTTTAAACAGATAGTTCTTTTAACAAAGGAAAGAAGGATATTTAATACCTGGCTTCAATCCTTAAAGGGCAAGGCAGAGATAAAGATTGTAACCCCTATTGAGTGAAAAAGTAACCAATTTGCTGAAAGCTTTTTCCTTGACATAATTTAAAAATAAATGTTTATCTCCTGTGTAATTTGACCTCCATATAGAATAAAAAAAGGAGAAATGAAAGGTGAAACCACTAAAGAACATTCTAATGATTGTAATTGTTTTATCTCTTGCTCTTCTGATCAATTCTCCTGGTGCCCAGGCAAAAGACTGTGCTGAAAGTTCCTATCATGGGCAACTTGGAAGAAGCCCTGCCCTTGGTGGATGGGGTAATGGTCTTGGCATGTTGGAGAAATGGTGCCCTCTGACAAATTTTAGCTTTAAAAAACAGGGAAGGATTAAAGGATTTAAGGCACAGTGTGGTAAATGCCATACATCCACCTACAGGGATCCTGCAACAGGAAAGACCGATTGCAGGCTCTGCCATAAGACCAAGGATGGTAAAGGACAATCAACAATAGAACAATGTACCAAGTGCCATATTTATGATACGATTAAAAGAGGGGATATATTTGATGAAGACAACGATGCC
>JAUWZC010000136.1 GCA_030615565.1 Desulfobacteraceae bacterium
AATAGAAACTTATTAAAAGGAAACGGTGTCATTATAGTTACGGGGCACTATGGTGCTATTGAATATATTCCAACTCTGCTTGCGGTTAACAATTTTGCTATCTCTATGATAGCAAAATTTAAAACTGAGCAATTAAGGAAGAAAGTTTTTTCCCAAGCTAAAAAATATAACATAAGGCTCATTGATGCAAAGAAGACAGGAAATGTTATCAGAGCTGCTACTAGAGAATTAAAAGAAAATCGAATTCTCGTAACAGAGTGTGATGAGATTGAAGAGTGGAGGCCATCGGGAAAAGAGAAGACATCTTTTTTGGGGAAAAAAACATGTTTAGACAGGACAATAAATGTTATTCAAAAAAGAACAGGGGCCGAGGTTGTTTTTGCAATAATACATAGATATAGTCTGAGTAGATATAAATTAATAATGTACACCTACGAAGATATGTTAAAGATGCTCTATGGTATTTCTTCGTCTTCATCAGTTGGCGAAGCAGTATTAAAGTTCCTTGAACAATTCATTTACTACCACCCAGAGCAATGGTATCAATGGAAAAAATATACAAAGATAGAAACCATTACTACCTCTGGCCTCAAGGTTGAGAGACCAAGATCTTTCCCGCTGTTGAAACCTGCGTTTGTGAAAATATCATAACAATATATCAAAGTTTTAAACGTGAGAAAGATTGTGAGTCACCGAAAGATCGAAGAAGTGTGGTAGCTGTTCCGGGTCATCGATTTGTACTACTTTTATTTGTGTTTTTTGGAAAAAATAAAATTTCAGAGCCACCTGCAAAATCATAGATCTCTATAACATCATAACCCCATGGAATAATACGCAGTTATTTGAACCCAATATATTGTGCTCAATCCTGAACAGAGAATGGTTTTTCAATCAGCTCAGGGTTTCGGCACAGTGTTTGCCCTCATCGTAGAGCGCACTAAAGTCCAAATTTTTTCTTTAGGTTTGGCCGATTGTACAGCCGGTAGTGTTCGGAATTCCGGAAGGCCTTTCGATAGGAGGAATTGATTTTATAGGCAATGAAGGTGGAGGTCAGGCTTTTTGTGGCAAGGAGGGTAAAGAGGGTTCTTTTTACCATTCCCCAAATGCTGTAGTAGGCTTTGCGTAAATAGTGAAATCCCTCATATATCTCTTCGATAGTCATCTGTGCCGGTTTGAAAACCAGCCTCGAGAGACGGTATTCGTTCCAGGCTTTGGGGAAGTTTTGATTTAGAATTCTTCCTTCCTTCTGCAGGGTCCTCCACAGTTGCGTGCCGGGTAAGGGTGTAAGCTTTGTGACTTGGAGGGCATCTATGTGTGAAGATTTTATAAACTGTAGGGTGGAATGAAACACCGATCGATCATCCTCATCGCTGCCCAGCACAAAGCCGCCGAGAAAGACGATTCCCTCCTTACGGATCCTTGTGATCAGTTCTTTGTATCGACCCTGGTGAAGACGCTCCAGGTTGACACCCTTTCGGTAAGCTTGAAGGGTTTTTGGATTTATGGACTCCATGCCTATAAAGACAACCTTTAGCCCGGCCCTGGCAGCAAGCCGAATGAGCTCTTGGTCTTCTCCAAAAAGGATGGATGTCTGTGCAAAAAAGAGCTTTTTGATGCCTTTTTCCAGGATTCGGGAAAAAAAGGCATGGGTCCATTCCAGATCCTTCTTCCCATAGCCTATAATGTTGTCGTCAGTCAGCATCACTTTTGCCTGCTGTATTTGCTCGAGTTCGTCTATGACAGCATCCAGCGGACGTCTGCGAAATCGCCGCCCGTTGAATGCTGTAACAGAACAGAAGGTGCAATTCATGGGGCATCCGCGGGAGGTCTGCATACTTCCCCATCGGTAATACGAATTATTAAGGATATCCCGGCGTGGTATTGCTAGGGTCTCCAGGTTTACCCAAGAACCTTGGTATTGTTTTTGCAGGTTGTCGGCTTCGAAATCCTCAAGAACCTTAGGCCAGATAGACTCGGCCTCTCCGAGGACAACTGCGTCGCAAAAGCGCAGTGCCTCTTTAGGCATCATGGATACATGGATGCCGCCCATAACGGTCGGTGTCCCCTTCTTGCGATAGATTTGGGCAATTTGATAGGCGCGGTAGACCGAAGATGTATAGGACGTAATGCCAATAATGTCGGCTTCTCGGTATTCAAAAGGCTCAATATTCTCATCGAGGACCTCTATCTGGTAATGACGCGGGGTCACAGCCGCTAAGTAGGGAAGGTTAAGCGGGGGCCAGGCGGTTGCCCAGATATTACCCAGAGCTTTAGAGGTACTGGACGGATTGATCAGCAGTAAACGCGGCATGCTTTCTCCTCCTATCCTTGCTGAGATGATACAGTATATGATAGATTTTTTTCATATGAAGTCACTCGGCAGCAAATAAGCCTGAGGAAAAATAATAGAGAAATGGCGGAGTTCCCATGTCAATTAATATAAAGGGGAACAAAACCAATTTCAAGGGGAAAGTAGTTAGAAGAGCTCTGAAGAGCGAAGAAGAGAGGAGTGTTGGCGTGGAGTTTGAGGTAGCAGGCAGGAAGTGACTGGTGTTTTTGTTGCAAAAGCTGTGTACAGTATGCTAAGAATGGAGGGGCTACTGGATTGTTTGTGAGGTGCCAAGAAATTGCGTCGTATCTGTTGATGGGAAAGGAAAAGCGACATACAGAGCACAAAATAATCAAAATCCAGTTACAATCAGGAGTCCACTTTGATTCTATTCATTGAACCGATTTCGAAAAATATAGATGTATATGTTCCCGCCTATCCATTACCCCTTATGGAGATAGCAAGCTTTGTTAAATCCAACATTCCCGAAGTAGAAATTGGGATTATTTCTATCCCTGTGGATTATGGGTTACCCCTTACACAGGAAGGAAAAGAACAAATATACAGAGAACTTCTAAATGACATATCAGAAATAAGACCTAAGGGTATAGGCATTTCGTGTACGGCTATTGCTCAGGCTGAAGAGACACTCCATCTATGTGAGCTTATAAAGGAATATGATCCTACTATATTTATCTTTTTGGGAGGTTATTTCCCCACCATTTACTATGAAGAGATATTCTCAAGAACCTCAGCAATAGATTTGATTGTGGTTGGTGAAGGTGAAATACCCGCACTTAAAATAATCGAGCTTTTGGAAAGGGGCGAAGACCCAATAAACAAGAGAATCCCGAACCTGGCCTGGAAAAAAGATGGCCACATCCATTTAACAAAAAAAGGTATGCGTTTTGATCTTAAGAAAAAGGCCCTTCTTAATCTGGAATTATTAAAATACCAAAAGGAATATGATATACTTCCCTATGCATTCAGTCGTGGTTGCCACTATCATTGTAATTTCTGCATGGAAGAATTCATACGACCTGTCAGGAAAGAGGTTCCCTTTGAGATTGTCCGAAAAGACCTGATAAATCTGTCACATCGGAGCAATACCCATACCCTGATGATCAGTGATGCCCTTTTTAAATCTTTTGATTTATTTCCTTTTCTTCGATCATTAGGTATGAAGGTTAATTTTGAAACCCGATGTGATGTCTTTGATCCGTCCATAATCCCTCAAATTGCAGATGTTTGTGGGATGATGGCACTTGGGTTTGAATCGGCAAGTTATAATACATTAAGAAGGATGAATAAGGTGAGGGATAGATCTCACTACCAGAAATACATTTCCAACACCATTGCCATATTCGAAGAAGCCGTAAGAAATGAAATCCCAATAATGGTTTTTATGATTGCCGGGTATCCGGGAGACACAGAAAAAGACCTTGAAGAGAGCCTTATTTTTACTAAAGAATTAGCAAAAAATAATGGACCAGGGGGATATGTCTTTAAGATCGGAGAATGCAGGGTCTACCCCAAAACCAAGCTTTACGACATTTCCTTGTCCCTGCCAGATGTTGTTTTTGATGATGACGGTGTTTTTGGTCAGAATATTGTCAGGCAGCCCTCTAAAGATTTAAACTTTGAAACCCTCCTGTCTTATATGGAAAAAATTTTTAATTTATCAAATTATACGTTTAAGCTCCAGGCAAATATCTTAAATATAATCCCTTTTTTTCGGCTCCCGGCCCATGCCTTAAGCGATGATATCATTCCTGACACATGTTTCAGGAATAACGATAGGGGGATATTTAATGTAAAAACAGAAAGCCTTTTAGCTTTCAGAGAATTAGTGCCCAGGCTAACAGAAAAATATAAAAAATGGATGTCAAGCCAGAGAAGCACACGTAATTTACAAATTTAAGCCTTAAGCAAGTCTTCTATAAATGGAAAAAGAAACAAGCTGCATAAACTCCAGGGCAATCCTGGATTATGTAAAGGAATATAATGATGGTGATTGTTCTGGCCTTTTAGGGAGCCTTGACCCTGAGATTGATGATCTCCCTGATCCTGAAGGCTTTTTAACGGATCCTAATAACTGGATCTCCTGTGTTGTAGTTTCTAAATTATTGGAAAGGGCCAGACTGATTCTTCATGACGAAGTTGTAGCATATAAGATCGGCAAATATGCTGTTGAGAAAACCTCTTTGGGATATGTCCAGGGCATAATAGTGAAGGCACTTTGGTCAACTAAAAAGGCCCTCAAAAACCTTCAAAAAATAAATGACAAATGGAACAGGAGCAAGAAGGTAGAGCTGGTGGAAATTAAGGGAAACCAATCTATTGTGAGATTACATTGGGACCCTCAAATGAAAGTATCAAAAGATATATGCCTGTTAAACCAGGGCGCATATGCATTTATGCCCTTTATCTGGGGAGGGAGACCCATCAACCTCAAAGAGGAATGTTGTTACTTTGAAGGTGCTCCCTATTGCGAATATCACTTAAAATGGCCTGCCAGGAATAGATTTCATGAGATTTTTTCACGGTTTTTCTCTTCAAAATCCGTCCTCATGGAAACAATAATGGAAATGGAGGAGGACAAGAAGGTAATTAAGAGAAAATATGAAGAAGTAAACTGGTTGAATTTAGAGCTAAACTATAAAATCAAACAGCTTTTAGCTGTACAGGAAACCGGAAAGGCAATTCTCTCTGTACTGGACCTGGACCAACTGTTGACTGTTATTATGAATCTTCTTTCTAACGTATGTAAGATTAACCGTGCCCTTATCATGCTTGTCAACGAAGACGAAGGATATCTTGAGTATATACATGGTGTAGGCTTTGATAGCGAAGTCCCGGAGGAGATTAAGGATTACAAAGTTTCTCTTGATCATGTAAGTAATCTCCTGGTTAGGGTCACCAATACTGGACAACCAGAGTATGTTCCCGAGGTAAAAAGTTCAAGCCTGAGAAAAGAAAACATTATGTTAAAGCACGGTAAACCTACCTCGGTGTATGTGGTTCCACTAATAACCAGATCTAAGGTGATTGGTGTTATTGCTACGGATGCTGTTGATGGGGATGGTGTCCCAAAGGAAACGCGTGAAACACTGGAAATCTTCGCACCCCAGATCGCTATTGCCATAGAGAATGCAAGACTTTACACTAGGCTGCAAGAACAGATGGAGGAGCTCAGAAGATCACATGCCCTGTTGAGCAGGGCCGAAAAGTTCTCCTTTTTGGGCAACCTGGCTGCAAGACTTGCCCATGAGATCAAGAATCCCATGACAGCCATAGGTACATTCATACAGATGCTGCCACGGAAATACGACGATGAAGAATTTCGAAAAGACTTCTATAAGATTGCAATGGAAGAGACAACACGGGTTAATAATCTGATTACAGAGCTCCTTGATCTTGTCAATACAAGAGAATCACACTTTGAGTTAAACGATCTCCATGGCCTAATTAATAAAATGATCTTCCTCATATCGCCCCAATGCAAAGGAAAGAAGATTGAGATTGTCAGCAACTTTGATTCCTCAATAGGAAAATTGAGAATAGATTCTGAAAAGATGAAACAGGTTATTTTAAATATCCTTTCCAATGCTGTGGATTTTACCCCTGAAGGTGAAAGGATCGAAATTTTAACCTCAAACTCATTCATGAATGGAAGGAGAAAAAGTATCCGGATAGAGATTAAAGACAATGGGATCGGAATTCCTCAATCTGTGATTAATAAGATATTCGATCCCTATTTTACAACCAAACATAA
>JAUWZC010000072.1 GCA_030615565.1 Desulfobacteraceae bacterium
ATCCCCTCTTCACCATCTACTGCCATGATTGGTATATAACCATTTTCCTCCAGAACAGTTGAAACAAATGTCCTTGTATCGGGATCATCCTCAACATTGAGTACCTTTTTGGCCATATTAAATCCTCCATTTACTAAAGTTTCTTGGGTTCCTTGCCTGCCCGTTCCGCTCTGCGGGGCGAGGCGGGCGGGAGTTCGCTGTGTTTGGATCATGTAAGGCAATCTGCCTACTGCTTACTGCCTACTGCTTTTACTACCTCTTGATATGGTAAGTAGATGGTGAATGTGGTTCCATTCCCTGGTTCAGAGGCCACGTTAATTTTCCCTCCATTCTCCTTAATTATCTTTTCAGTGACCAATAGCCCTAATCCGGTTCCTCTTTCTCCTTTGGTGCTAAAAAGGGAAGAAAAAATTTTCTCCTTTGTCTCTTCATCCATGCCCATCCCGTTGTCGGCCACCTCGAATCTGATTATATAGTTTTCCTCGACTGCTGTAGTTACCTTAATCTGCCAATGTTTCTTTGGTGTAGTATCAAAGATGCACGCATCAATGGCATTAGAAATTAGGTTTAACAGAGACCTATGTACAGCCTTCTGATCTATATATACCTCACCTATTGAAGGGTCAAGATCTCTTTCTATCTCAATATTATTCTCCCTTGCCTTTGATTGCATAAGGTCACTAACCTCTTCCACTATCTCATTAGGAAAACAATTCTCTCTTTCTGGTTTGCGCTCCTTAGAGTAAGTAAGCAAATCAAGAACTAAGTCCGATATCTTTCCTACATTCCTCTCGATCATTGTCCAGCCGTTTTTTATCTTATCTGTATTATTCTTGTCAAATGCAACATTTAATACATATGTGCCACCCTTAAGTCCATTTAAGATGTTCTTGATATAGTGGGCAAGGCCTGCCACAGTCTGACCAGTTGCCGCCAATCTCTCAGATGTAATCAATTCCTCCTGCAACCTCTTTATCTCTCTTAAATCCTGAAAAAAACCAACACTACCTACTACCTCATCTTCTCCATATAGAATAAATCCTGAAAATCTTGTGGGGACGTTATCTCCATCTTTGGTAACAATAGCAATCTCCTTCCACTGTGATAGATCTACATCACCTCTCTCCTCTAAGCCTGACCTAAATTCTGTAACTATGGTCTGTGGATAGAGTTCGTCAATGTTCATCTTTCTTATGACTTCAGAACGAGTGTATCCAAATATCCCCTCTGCACCTTTATTATAGATAACAATATCTCCTTTCTCATCTGTAGCAACAACGGCGTCATTGGAGGATGTAATTAGTTTATTCTGAAACTCAGACCTTCTCTTTACCTCCTCTGTGGCTATTCTAACCATATTCTCAAGGTCATCTGTGTATGACTTCAGTTTCTTCCTTATTGCTATCCTCTGTTCCGCTCTCTTCAGGGCTACTGAAAGTGCCTCATCCCTTATAGGTTTGTTCAGGAAATCTGAGGCATCGAGCTTAAGGGACTCTATAGCTGAATCCATATCCCCATGCCCGGTTATCATTATTACTTCTGCATCGGGGTTTAGTTCCTTGATCTGTTTTAAGACCTCAATCCCATCCATGCCTGGCATCTTTATATCTGTTAATATTATAGATGGTGATTCCTTTTTAAATATCTCAATACCCTCTTCGCCTGTTGCTGCTGCTAATACCTCGTAGCCATCGCTTGCAAGAGAAAGGGATAGGACCTTCCTGATCCCCTCTTCATCGTCTATGATTAAAAGCTTGGACATTATCTAAGTGCCTAAAGTACTTAAAGTTAAAAGTGCCTAAAGTTAATGTAAAAAAACAGATACGAATAACGCGTTTCAGGTTCTGGGATATGAGATGTGGGATGTGGAACACAAATCGCATATTGCATATCATAACACAAATCCCAACAAACCCTATCATTCTACACAAGGGAATTTCAATGTGAAGGTAGTGCCTTTATCTACCTCACTCTCTATCTCTATTGTTCCTCCATAGTCGCTAATAATTCGGTAACTGATACTCATCCCGAGCCCTGTACCCTGGCCTACCTCTCTGGTTGTAAAGAATGGCTCAAATATCTTATCCATTATCTCTGTTGGAATCCCTTTGCCAGTATCAGATACCGTTACTACAACTTGATTATCAGCAGGAAATGATTTTATCTTGAGCGATCTCTTCCATTTCTTGTCTCCCAATCTCAACCCCTTATCATCCATAGCATACATGGCATTGGTCACTAAATTGATAAAGACCTGCTCCAGTCTGTTGTGATCCGCCATAATATAAGGTAGATGTGGGTCAAAATCGAATTCAACCTCTATCTGATGTACTCTTAATTGCTGACCCAGGACCTTAAATACGTCTTTAATGGGTTCGTTTATATTTATCCTGGTCCTGGTGATGTCCGATTGCCTTGCAAACTCTCTCATATGCTTAATTACTTTTGAGGCCCTGTCCACATGGCTACCTATTTCTTCGGCCATGGCTCTCAAATCATCATTAGAGACCTCTTCTCCCTTTTTTAACTTCTTCAAAAAGAAATCACTTGCAACCTGAATCACATTTAAGGGCTGTGTTAATTCATGTGCCATACCTGAGGCCAAGGTCCCGAGGGTAGCAAGCTTACTGGCCTGTATCAACTGGGCCTCCTTTCCCACACTCTCATTAATATCGGTTGTTGTTGCTATCAGAGTATCTCTACCCATATGCCTTGCATGACATGCTACAATATTTACATAAAAGGGTTCTCCTCCTTTTCTGATATGTCTCCTTCTGGGATAAAAACCACATTGATGGTTAGTGAGTTTCTTTAAGCCTTCCTCAAGTTCTTTATCCTCTTCAAATAACAGATCAGAAAATGTCTTTTTAAACATTTCTTCTCTTGATTCCTGATAACAATCCAGGGCCGTTGTATTGACATCAATGATGTTAAAGCTCTGCCCGTCCATGATAAAAATAGGGGTAGGAGAACTATTAAAGAGGGTTTTGTATTTCTCCTCCGACCTGCTTAACTCCTCATTAACCTTACTGAGTTCTGCTGTCCTTTCTTCTACTCGCATTTCCAGCTCATCATGCGCTCTCTGTAACGCCTCCTGAGCCTCCTTGCGCTCTGTTGTATCCCAGAGAGTTTCAATTGAGCCTACAGTCTCCCCATCAGCCCCTTTTATCGGTGCGGCTGTAAAAAAAAGCCATCTACCTTTTTCCCCTATCTGTGGAAAAAAATCCTCTGCCTCATAAGCGCCATCAATAAGGACTGACTTCCTCCACTTATGACCATAATACTTCTTTATCTCTTCATCCTTCATTTCATCTACTATAACATCAGCCATGATCGGCCTTTCTTCTCCCCTGAAAGGTAGCCATTGTTTATTCGTTCCAACTATCTCCTCAGCCTTATAGCCAGTCAACTTCTCGCAGGCCCTGTTCCAGTGTGTTACAATATGGTCTTTGTTAATAACAAAGGTAGGTATGGTATTTCCCTGGATAATCTGTGATAAGGTTTTTCCCCTCTCAACAAGCTCCTTCTCCACTGCTTGTAAATGTCTGGTCCTTTCTTCCACAATCTTTGCAAGCTGCTGGGAAAAGAGGTCAAACTCTGTCTCAATCTTTTCTGGCTCGGCTATATGTCTTCTTAAATCCCTCTTAATCTTAACCCTTTCTTCTTCTATCTGAAGAAAATCCCAGACTGACATGGCCTCAAAATGATCTATCAACCTTACTTTTGTTGGTTTAGTTATCTTAAGTTTCTCCAGAATCTCATTATCTCCTGTCAACTCGATAATTAAATTCAGATCTTTAATTTGAAAAAGATCCTTGTAGTCCATGGTAGTGAATATCCCATTCTCTTTTGCATATATAAAACCCTCAGCATTATCATTTATATCGGCTACACCCAAGATGTTCAGTTTCTGGTTAACAAAATTCTCTCCAAGGACAATTTTAAGGATAGCCTTGCAAACCCTGCCTCCACCCACAATAACAATATTAGAATTTTGTAAAATTTCTCTCATCTCATCCCTTTTATACAATCAATAATATAGGATTTTATCTGCCTCTAACATGAGTTTACAGACCTCATACAAATTAATTGGATCAATAAAGTCTTCAATATTCGATTTATCCTCAATTCCTTTTGCAAACCCATCAAGTACGTGAAATGTGCCACATGAAACTATAGAAATCCCCATTTTATCCTTTTCAAACCGTGCGAGCTGTTCCAGATGATCCGGCAATTTTTCTGCCTTTAGCCCCTCAAACTGAGAGGCAATCAATTCTTTTACATCAGCTGCCATGGTAAATCCTGCTAATGTACCTTTCTTTGTCATCGCTACTCCATGAGGGCCATACATAATTGTTACCTTTTTCGCCTTATAAAATTTCCGTGCCACCCAGGCAATAGTATAGGCTGCAAAATGATTGTATCTCTTATCAGGCCCTGTATTTATGAAAATAAGTATATTTTCTGCTACTGCCATTATTCTTATCCCCCTTTCTAATAATGCCTCACCTCATTTTTGAGGCGAAAGTATATTCTTCTCCTGTTTTCCTGTCAAGCCTCGGCCCGGATATTATTTTTTCTAGAAACTGGCCGGTATAAGATTCCTTAATAGAGGCAATCTCCTCAGGTATACCAGCACCAACAATAAAGCCTCCCTTGTCTCCCCCTTCCGGACCCAAATCAATTATATAATCGGCTGACTTAATAATATCCATATTATGCTCTATTACTACAACCGTGTTTTCCAAATCGACCAGATGATTTAAGACATCCAAGAGTTTCTGTATGTCTGCGAAATGGAGACCAGTTGTAGGCTCATCCAAGAGATACAGGGTTCTTCCTGTATTCTTTTTCCCCAACTCTCGAGCCAGCTTTATCCTCTGTGCCTCACCACCAGAAAGAGTGGTAGCAGGCTGGCCAAGTTTAATGTATCCAAGCCCAACGTTAAATAATGTCTCTAACTTACCTCTGATCTGGGGGATAGGAGAAAAAAACATCATAGCCTCTGCTACTGTCATATCAAGCACATCTGCAATACTCTTTCCTTTATACCGTATCTCAAGGGTATCCCGATTATACCTCAACCCCTTACAAACATCACAGGTAACATATACATCCGGGAGGAAATGCATCTCAATCTTGATAATCCCATCCCCCCTGCATGCCTCGCATCTTCCTCCATCTACATTAAAGCTAAACCTGCCTGAGTTGTATCCCCTGACACGGGACTCTGGTAGCCTAGAGAATAGGTCTCGAATATGGGTAAATACCCCAGTATAGGTAGCCGGGTTAGACCTCGGTGTCCTTCCAATAGGATTCTGATCTATGTTAATGGCCTTATCCAGATATTCCGAACCCCTTATCCTCTTCATCCGACCAACCATTTCCTTTGAATGGTAAAATTTTTGGGCCAGGGCAGGATATAAAATCTGGTTTATCAGGCTGCTTTTGCCAGAACCTGAAACCCCGGTAATGCAAGTAAAGGCCCCCAAAGGAATGGTAACATCAATATTTTTAAGGTTATTCTCTGCTGCACCTTCAATAACTATCTCCTTTCCGTTGCCTTTTCTTCTAAGGGCTGGAACAGGGATGGAAAGCCTTCCTGAAAGATACTGACCAGTTAGTGAACTTTCATCTTTAACAATCTCAGCAGGCGTGCCTGTAAATATTACGTGACCCCCGTGTTCACCAGCCCCTGGTCCCATATCTACAATGTAATCTGCTGAGAGTATCGTTTCAGGATCATGCTCAACAACCAGCACCGTATTACCCAATTCTTTCAATCGCTTGAGGGTTTGTAAAAGTTTATTATTGTCCCTGTGGTGTAATCCAATGCTTGGTTCATCCAGGACATACAATACACCAGAAAGAGAAGAGCCGATCTGAGTGGCCAACCTGATCCGCATCTCTTCTCCACCTGAAAGTGTTGATGTAGACCTATCAAGAGAAATGTAGTCAAGGCCCACGCTATTTAAAAAGCCAAGCCTTTTAATAATCTCTTTAAGTATTTGCCGCCCTATTGTCCCCTCTTTTTCCGTAAGCTTCAGCCCTTGAAAATATTCCTGGGCCTTATTAATGGAAAATGAAGTTACTTCAGAGATGGATTTTCCGCCTATCTTTACAGCAAGGCTTTCTCCTCTTAATCTTGCTCCATTGCATTGAGGGCAGGGTCTGATATTCATGAACCTCTCTATCCATTCCTTGGAAATGGAAGAATCTGTCTCATGGTATCTCCTGTTGAGATTTGGTATAATTCCCTCAAAGGGTTTTTTATAAAAATGGCGCCTGTCATCTCTATCAAAGTAGAACCTGATCTCCTCTTTTCCCGAACCATAAAGAAATGCCTTTTGAACTTGCTCTGGTAGTTCCCTAAAAGGTGTGTATAAATCGATTCCGTAATGCTGGACGAGGGAGTCCAGCATCTGTTGAAAATATACCGAATGCCTATCTGCCCATGGTCCAATTGCTCCCTCTCTTAAGGAAAGATCTGGGTCTGGGACAATTAAATCGGGGTCAAAATACATCTTGATTCCAAGTCCACCACACTCCTTACATGCCCCTAAGGGATTGTTAAAGGAAAACATCTGGGGAGTTAGTGGTGGGAAGCTAAAACCGCATACCGGACAAGATGCTCTCTGGCTAAAAAGATGCTCTGTCTCACCAATGAGATCCACAATAGCCAACCCATCTGATAATGTAAATGCCAACTCTAAGGAATCGGTAAGCCTCCTTCTTATAGTTTTGCCTACTATTAATCTGTCAATAATTACCCTGATAGAATGCTTCTTGTTTTTATCCAGCTTGATGTCAGAGTCAAGCAGCATGATATCTCCATCAATCTCAACCCTTACAAAACCCTCCTTTCTCAAACGGTCAAGTAGATTAGTGTGCTCTCCTTTCCTGCCATCTACCACAGGGGATAAAATCTGGATCTTGCATTGATCCTCAAATTTCATAATCTGATCAACAACTTGGTTGATAGTCTGAGATGTGATCGGAAGGTTACATTTTGGACAAAAGGGATGCCCAATCCGTGCAAATAGAAGCCTCAAATAATCATAGATCTCCGTAACAGTACCCACCGTTGACCTTGGGTTTTTACTTGTAGACCGACTCTGTATAGAAATGGCAGGAGAAAGACCTTCGATGGAATCTACATCTGGCTTATCCATCTTCTCTAAGAATTGCCTAGCATAGGTAGAAAGTGACTCTACATACCTCCTCTGGCCCTCTGCATAGATAGTGTCAAAGGCAAGCGTTGATTTTCCTGAACCAGATAACCCTGTAATAACAACTAATTTGTTCCTGGGGATAGTAACGTCTATATCCTTCAGATTATGCTGCCTAGCCCCTCTGATAACTATCTCTTTTAAAGACATGTGTGTTTTTTGGGTTTGTTGGGTTTATCGTGTAAAGGCTCAAGGCAAAGGGCAAAAGACAACCCTCTAGCCTTTAGTTTGTGCCTTTAGCCTTCCACTTGCTATTCTAGTGGCCATCTTTATCGCAGCTATTAGACTAGACGGATCAGCTACTCCTTTCCCGGCAATATCATATGCTGTGCCATGGTCAACAGAGGTTCTTATAATAGGTAAACCAAGGGTTATATTTACTGAATCTGAAAAATTGAGCAATTTCACAGGAATTAAGCCCTGGTCATGGTACATGGCAACAACCGCATCAAATTTGCCATTAATAGCATGATAAAATATGGTATCTGGAGGAAAAGGACCATCTACTAATAGGCCATCATCTTTGGCCTCTTCCACTGCTGGTCTTATTATCTCTTTATCCTCCAGGCCAAATAAACCTGCCTCTCCAGCATGAGGATTCAAGCCTGCCACAGCCACATGAGGTCTTTTAATAGCAAAATCCTCTTCTAAGGCACGGTAAGTTATTTTAATCGTTTTTAATATCAGTCCCTTATTCAACCTTTGAGGCACTTCTCTTAAGGCACAGTGTATAGTCACAAGAGATACTCTGAGCCTGTTACCTACCAGCATCATAACATAGTCCTTTGTATTGGTGAGTTTGGCCAGAAGCTCAGTATGCCCGTCAAATCTATAACCAGCCCTGTGCATAAGCTCTTTGTTTATAGGACAGGTAACCATTGCTGATACCTGATCATCCTTATCAAGATCTACTGCCTTCACTATATAATCAACCATGGCCTTTCCCCCATCTACAGTAGGCTGCCCTGGTATAAAGGAATCCCTCTTTAGATTTGAAACAGATATAACATCAACCAGCCCTGGATTTCCAGTAACCTGTGAAGGGGTTGCTATCACATTAAAGGAAAGAGACCCGATCTTTTTGGATACCATTTTAAGGACATCTATATCCCCCAGAACAATAGGACTGCATACCTTGTAGATATCATCTCTTAGCAAAGTCTTAAGGATTATCTCAGGCCCTATTCCAGCAGGGTCGCCCATGGTAATGGTAATAAGAGGAAGATCATGCATAAGAAAATTCCACCTGTATATATTGATAATTTTTTATTATTTTCTTCTTATATATCGTATGTCAATAGAAATAAGAAGTCAGGATATCAGAAAACGAGTGTCATTCCGCCGCAGGCGGAGGGATATAAGTTCAGGAGCTTATCTGCTTCTTTGCACTGTCAACGGACACTATTTGGGCTTGGAAGAGGAGACAATAGGTATTAATTCTCTAAGATGATTTATTTTATAATCTGGTTCAGGGTGAGGAGGGATGGTACGGGTAGCATCATAAACAATCAAAGCAGTCTTAGCACCTGCAGCATGTCCTGCCATAATATCGAGGGAGAAGTCTCCAACCAACAATAACTCCTCTGGCAAAATGCCCATTTTACTTGCCGCAATTAATACACCTGCAGGGTCAGGCTTTGGTTTAACATTATCCCTCGTAAGAATAATAGCAAAATCATCTACGCAAATATTATCAAAGTTATTAAGGGCGAGCAGTACTGAATCGAGAGAGTTTCTGGTAATAATACCTAAAGGTAAGTTTTCATTTTTAAGCTCCCTTATTACACTCTCCGCACCCTGGGCTGGGAGAGATATCCTCGCAGCTTTCTCCTCATGTCTATCTAAAAGTTTATAGGCCTTTTGTTGCTCATATTTATCAAGGGATTCGATGAATTCAAGGATCGGCATATCAGGAGGACATCTCAAAGATGCCTTGATCTCAAGAAAATTTATCGCTCCTGGTACGGTAAGTGTCCCATCAAAATCAAACAGAATACCCTTGATAACCATATAAAATTCTCCTGACCAAAACAGCAGCGCACCTATAGGTGAGTTTTATTGTAATTACTCAATAGCTTGTAAGCTTATAAATACTAAATTCTAAATCCCTGGCCCAGACCTGGACTCTCAAGTCAAAAGAAAGGAATCAATGCATGAATGGTACGACTTAATCATTCACATTGAACCTTTAGTATGTCGCGCCTCCCGATCCCGTACCGATCTCGGGACGGGGAGGGCAGGCCGAAGTACTAAACAAATCCGAATTACCAAAATAAGAAATTCAAAACAGTATGATTTAGAAGACAAAACAAGTTTTGAGATTGTGATTTTGGATTTTGAAATTGTTTAGTCCCGCCCTGGCGCTACGTTGCGTTGCTCAAACATAGTGTAGTCATTGCAGTATTTTGAAGCTGACTTCTATATATACCTTGCAAGTTAGGCCTGCCCGCCATCCTTGCCCGACATCCGGCAGGCGGGTCTGGGCCAGGGGTTTAGGAATTAGGAATTAGGATTTTCCACATTTTATTGAGAATGTTCGTTTTATTTATCTTTAATATACCTATAAGTGGATCTCGACCACATCACCGTCCCTGAGGATGTGGTTTCTTTGAACCATCTGGCCATCGTAGACATCCTTTCCCCATACTCTTGCATATTTGAGTTTTTCTAAAAAATCCTTATGGATCTTTGAGGCAAGATCTTCTAGATTAGATCCTTTTTTTAATACAAAAGGGGTACCGAGATCTGGCTCTTTGCCAGGGGCCTTGGTATATACTCTTATAATTTCCAAAGTATTAAACAGGCTCTGTTTTAGTAAATCAAAGTTGTGTCCGGTCTTTGCTGACACATTTACTAAAGGCCAATCATC
>JAUWZC010000055.1 GCA_030615565.1 Desulfobacteraceae bacterium
GTCAAAATAGGGGTCTAGACGAGAAAATGCAAGGCTTAACTATTTGTAATTACAAGAGATTTTGGGGTGGAGGTGAATTAATTTTGAGGCAGCCTAAATTTACTAAGAAATTCAATATGTTATGAATTTTGTGATGGGCTGGAAATAAGAATGAAAGGAGGTGACTAAATATTTTATGGGATGCCCCAGGCAGAAGAGAAGATATGTTTATTGGTGGGGAACTATCTTTCTCGGTTATTAGGAGGATTGGATAACATTTTGCCAATGGGGCAGGTAATTTTTAACCATATAACAGGAAGAGGGAGACTATGAGAAAAAATATGAGTTTATCTTGTTGGATGATTTTTATCCTTGCGCTTGTGCCATTTTTTATTAGCTCACAGGCAATAGGAGCCGAGCCTATAACGTTCAATTACGCCCAGTTTGTTCCAGTAACGCATCCGATCACTCAACAGTGTCAAGCCTGGGCACGGCAGATAGAGATACGCTCGGCCGGTGGGGTCAAATTTAAACATTTCCCAGCCTCTACTTTGGTAAAGCCTCAGGAGACATGGGACTCTGTGGCGAAAGGCGTGGCTGACATAGGGATGTCTTGTTTTGCTTATACTGCTGGACGTTTCCCCGTTATATCCACTTTAGATCTTCCCCATGGCTATTGTAACAGTGTACATGCTGCCAGGGTTTGCATGGAATTTTATAAGAAAACAAAGCCAAAAGAGACCAGGGATGTGAAGGTTCTTTACATCTTCGGTCATGGACCCGGCGTTATCCACACCAATAAACCGGTTAAAAGCTTGTCAGACCTCAAGGGCATGAAGATTAGAAGCACTGGCATGACTGCAAAGATCATAAAGGCACTGGGAGGCATCCCGGTGGCCATGCCACAAACTGAGGTCTACCATTCCTTGAAAAAGGGCATTGTCCAAGGGAATATAACTCCTTATGAACCACTCAAAAGCATGCACCAAGCCAGTGTAATTAAATATAGCACTGAGACTCCAGCTATAGGTTATACGACCGGATTTTATGTTGCGATGAACCTTGCCAAGTGGAACGCCTTGCCAGGATATATTAAACGGATTTTCGAGGAGGTATCTGAAGAGTGGCCAGCAATGCATGGAAAAACCTGGGATCACTATGATTCGATAGCACGTGACTACACGTTGGAGAAAGGCAACAAGATTATCAAGCTTTCTGACGAGGAAACTGAGAAATGGCATAGGGCCCTCAAACCCCTTTTTCAAAACTATGTGAAATATTTAGACGGCAAAGGCCTTGCCGGAAAGGAGATTCTGAATACATTCCAAACTGTATTTAAAGAACAAGCAGGGATTTGTTGTAAGTGAAAAAGGTTGGGGTGATCGCTTTCAAGTGTTCCTGATAGACATGGAAGTGAAGGATTCAGTATCGTTTTGTTTACAGCCTACTCCTTTTATAGCAATGCAAACCGGCTTCTCATTTAAACAATGATCCCGAGTACAATGCCAGGAATGGTAACACGCCTTAAAGGAGAGTGGGCTGTAAACATGCTAAAAGTGAGCCTAAAGATCAGAAGCAGGATTATTTGTGATTTTCCCACGGAAACTTTTTTTATATTTGACTACATCATCTTGAGGTGAAAGATGCTTTTTATTGAAAAAATCTTCCGGTGGTTAGCCATGAAGATGAACCAGGTTGGGATGATAGGAGTCACATTTGTGATGCTTCTGACCTGCAGCGATATTATTGGCCGTATTTTTTATATACCGATTCAGGGTGTCTATGACCTTGTTGGAATCGTTACAGGTTTGGCTATTTCATTTACTGTCCCTTACACCATCCTTACCCGAGGAAATGTTGTGGTCACTTTAATCGTCGACCGCTTCCAGAAAAAATATCAATATATCATTGAGTCTATAACCCTTTTTCTCAGCATACTGCTATTTGCCGCCATTGCATGGGAGACTGCAATAGGCAGTATCACGAGTAAGCGGGCTGGCGAAGTCTCACTGACTTTGGGCATACCCATGTATTACCTTATATCCGGGATTACTTTTGCTTTTGCTATCGCCTGCTTAATGCTCTTGATAAATTTCATTAATACAATCAAAAAAGTCGTGATGAAATGAGTTTATCCGCTACTGGCATAATTGGTATGATCATCTTGCTTATTCTTTTATTCTCCAGAATGCCTGTAGGTTTTGTGATGGCATTTGTTGGATTTTTAGGCTTTGGTTATGTGATTTCGTTTGGTGCAGGCATGACCATGATTTCTAAAGATGTAATCACGAGCTTTGCCTCCTATGATCTGTCAGTCATCCCACTCTTTGTATTAATGGGGCAGCTGGCTTTTGAAGGGGGCTTGGCTACCAGGGTGTATGCTGCGGCCTATAACATCTTGGGTAAGAGAAGGGGGGGGTTAGCAATGGCGACAATTGGCGCCAGTGCCCTGTTTGCAGCCATCTGTGGATCAACGACTGCTTCAGCGGCAACGATGGCTACGGTATCGCAACCCTCTGTCAAAAGGTTTAAATACGATCGGGGATTTGCTGCTGCAACAGTAGCTGCTGGAGGTAGCCTGGGTATTCTGATTCCTCCAAGTATTGTTCTCATAGTTTACGGCATCATTACAGAAACCGACATCGGCAGGCTTTTTGCGGCAGGCATTCTCCCAGGTGTTCTCCTCTCCATATTATTTATATCGAGTATTGCGGTTGCTGTCAAAATAAAACCAGCTCTGGGACCAATTGGGATGGAAACGAGCCTGAGAGAGAAGATGTTATCTTTGCTGGGCGTCATAGACCCTTTGATCTTGTTTTTAGTTTTAATGGGCGGGCTCTTTTTCGGTTTCTTTACACCCACCGAGGCAGGGGCTTCTGGTGCATTTGGGGTTTTAATAGTTCTTCTGTTCAGAAAACGGCTATCATGGCAGAAGTTTCTTAATGCCCTTTATGCAACCATGAGGATTAGTTGTATGGTCTTCATCATTGTTGCAGGGGCTATCATCTTTGGCCACTTTTTGGCTGTTACAAGGATACCGTTTGATCTGGCAGAATGGATAGAGGGATTGAATCTGCCGCATTCCATTACTTTGGCATTTATTCTATTTGTATATGTTGTGGGTGGCTGTTTTATGGATTCCCTGGGAATGATTCTTTTAACTATTCCCATATTTTTCCCCTTGATAATAGCAATGGGCTATGACCCCATATGGTTTGGGGTTATTGTTATTTTGATTGCGGAGATCGGTGTAATCACTCCGCCAGTTGGTATAAATGTATATGTTGTGCAGGGTGTAACGAAGGTCCCTCTTGAGGAAATATTCAGGCATATCATCCCATTTTTTTTAGCTTTAATCGTATGTATGATTCTCATGATTGTTTTTCCCAAGATCGCGCTGTTCTTACCAGGCCTTATGAGATGAACCAGTTGTCTTTTTTTATTAAGCTTTTGTCTCTATCTTTCTTTATTTGAACAAAGTAAAGGGGTTCAGAATGATTGAAGTCAGATTCCATGGTAGAGGCGGACAGGGCGCAGTTACAGCCGCGCGCATTCTGTCAAATGCCTTTGTAAGGCAAGGAAAATTTAGCAGTAGCTTCCCCATGTTTGGTTTCGAAAGGCGCGGTGCCCCTGTAACAGCCTTTATGCGATTTGATGAAAACCCCATCAGGGAGAAGACACAAATTTACAACCCTGATTGCCTGGTAGTTCTGGACCCCTCCCAGAGAAACTCCCCGTTAATTTATGATGGGTTGAAACCAAATGGGATCTTGATTCTCAATTCCGCTAAACCAATCAAGGAAAAACCTCATAAACATCTCAGTCGTGCGGGCATTGTAGATGCGGAGACCATTGCATCAGAGGAATTAGGCTTCCCTTCGCCAAATACTTGCATATTAGGGGCATTTGCTGCCGTAACTGGATGGATAGGGTTAGATTACATCTTTTCGAGCTTGGAGCAATATTTCAGTGGAGATATCCTTGAGAGAAATATCCGCAGTGCCGAGAGGGGATTCCGCGAGATGGGGGTTATCCAATGGTAAAGATAAAAATTCACACAAAGTATGAGGGGGCCTGGTCTAATGCGGATGAGCTGCTTCTCTGTTTGGATACGGGGAGCTGGCGAACTGAGAGGCCAGTTATGGATGAAGAGAAATGCAACTATTGTGGGCTCTGTGCTCTTTACTGCCCCACACAGTGCATGATCGATATGGAGGACCAATTTGTACCCAATTTAGACTTCTGTAAGGGCTGTGGAATATGCGCTAAGGAGTGTCCTCGAAAAGCGATCAGGATGTTACCCGAAGGAGAGTTTTGAGATGAACATGAAGTATAAGGGAGAAATGCGGACTATAACTGGCAATGCAGCGGCAGCCTATGGAGCGATGCTTTGCCGCCCCGACGTGGTGGCCTTATACCCTATTACTCCTCAAACTGAGGTTGTGGAACAATTGTCCAGATTCTCCGCCGACGGGCTGTTAGATGCTGAGATGGTGGAAGTTGAAGGAGAAAATTCAGCTATGAATATCGTCGCTGCCGCAGCTATCTCTGGTGGTCGTGTTTTTACCGCGTCCTCATCCTGGGGATTGGCCTTTATGTATGATGCCCTCCTTCAAACTTCTGGATTTAGAGCCCCGGTTGTCATGGTAAATGTAAACCGGGAGATGCCTGGCATTTTAGCTGTCTCCACTGGCCAACAGGACATGATAGGTACAAGAGATGTAGGGTGGATTCAGATCATTGCAGAGGACTGCCAGGAGATCCTTGATTTGGTGATAATGGCCTACCGGTTGGCAGAAGACTTCGATATACAAGTTCCGGTTATGGTGAATTATGATGGATTCTACCTTTCTTACCTGTCTGAGGGCGTTAACATTCCTGCCAGGGAAGAGGTAGATGTGTTCCTGGCTCCGCTGAAAGAGCAGCCAGAGCGCCCCAAATTGGTCCCTGGCGGGCCTTTAGGCTGCGGCACCCATGGCATTGAAAAGGGATTTGTAGAACTCCGTTATAAGCATTGTGCTGCCATGGAGCGAGCCAAGAATAAATTTGATGAGATAGATAGATTGTTTGGGGAGTCCTTTGAACGAAGTTACGGTGGGCAGATTGAAGAATACTACATGGAGGATGCCGAGATCGCTCTGTTGGCTTCAGGAAGTGCTTCGGGAACAGTCAAAAAAGTAATTGATTCCAAGAGAAAACATGGGTTGAAGATAGGCCTGGTAAAGCTTAGAATGTTCCGTCCATTCCCCTCGGAGAGATTATCCCGGGCCTTCAGGGGGAAGAAGGCAATAGGTGTGATTGACAGAAGTATCTGCTTTGGCTGGGACTGCGGACCTATATATATGGAACTGAGAGCACTCTCTTCCGAAATTGGCCTGATCCCCATGATGAGCTTCATAGATGGGCTGGCTAATATGGATATTAGCATTGTCCATATTGAGAGAATGATAGATAGTGTCTATGCAGCTTCCCAAGGCAAGCCATACCAGAGAGTGAACTGGGTCATCTTAGAGGAGTGAGGAGATATGATGGTTAAAAAGAAGAAACTATCTAAAATATTCGACTATTTTAGAGATGAAGACCCATTTGCCGGAGGCATTTCCATTTGTTCGGGCTGTCCTATGGAACTTCTCCTGAGGTTTATGTCAAAGGTTCTGGGAAAAGATATTATAATCGTAGGCACACCTTCCTGCTCCGCTATTGTTTTGTATGGCCAAAACATCGGATCATGGCACAAGTTATCCTATTACGGCTGTTTAATGACAGGAGTTGCTTCAAGTGCCACTGGAATAACCCGGTATTACCGCAAAATAGGCAAGGATGTCACCGTCGTATGCTTCACTGGTGATGGATGTGCTGCTGACGTGGGATTTCAGCCACTTTCAGGGGCTGCTGAAAGAAACGAGAACTTCATTTACATATGCTACGATAATGAAGGGTATATGAATACTGGGGTTCAGAGAAGCAGCACAACCCCATTTGGTGCCAAAACAAGCACAACCCCGATAGGGGTGGCCAGAAGGGGAAACGAAACCACAGGTAAAAACCTGCCCTTTATCATAGCTATGCACAAGGTTTCATACGCGGCCACAGCCACATTAAGTCATTTGGAAGATCTTGCCAAAAAGCTTATCAAGGCTAAGGAAAAGAAAAACGAGGGGTTTGCTTACATACACGTATTTAGCCCATGTCCTACGGGATGGGGATTCCCCATGGACTTATCAATCGAAGTATGTCGCATGGCTGTGAGAACCAATTATTTCCCCCTGTGGGAGGCGGAGAGGGGTAAATTCAGATTAACCCATAAAATAAAGAAGTCCAGGCCATTGAAGGATTTGGTAAGGATGATACGTAAGTTCTCACATCTTACCGATGAGGAGATGGGCATGCTGGAGAAGGAGGTGCATGAGCGATATAGGCTTATCGAGGGTGTGACCCAGATGATGCCCCTAAAAGAGACGCCATAGCTATCGAGCGCAATTTTTTGCATCTGATTATATTTTTCACGATAGCAAACATATACATATTAGGGTAGGCGCATTATCTCTGTGATAGCAACAGATTCAATGACGAAAAGGAATTTTTAAAGCGAAAGGAGGTCTGTTATATGGCCAGATGGGGGATGGTTATTGATGCAAAGAAATGTATCGGCTGCTGGGCCTGTACAATGGCCTGCATAGAGGAGCACTTTTTACCACCGAACATACTCTGGAATAGGGTATTAATTGGCGAGTCAGGTAAATATCCGAGCGTTGTAAAGGAAATGTATCCTGTATTATGCAACCATTGTAAAGATGCAGTATGTGTAGAGGTCTGTCCTACGGGCGCTACTTTTAAGAGAGAGGATGGTATTGTAGTCATTGATTATGATAAGTGCATGGGATGCAGGTACTGTCTAATAGCCTGTCCATACCAGCAGAGAACCCCTTATAAAGATGATAAAGCAGAATATTTTCCAGGGCAGGGCTTAACTCAATTTGAAATTCTAGGTAAAGAGATATATCCATTTCAGACAGGCACAGTGGTAAAGTGCAGTTTCTGTGTTGAAAGAATTGAAGAAGGACAAAAAAGGGGACTAAAACCGGGAGTGGATAGAGATGCAACACCAGCATGTGTAAACATCTGTCCGGTTCAGGCCAGGATATTTGGCGACTTGGACAACCCATATAGCAATGTAGCAAAACTTATTAAAGAGCGAAAGGGATACCAGATGCATCCTGAATTTGGTACTGACCCATCAGTTTATTACTTAGACTAAGTTAATCGCTCACATGAATGGAGGAGTCAGGCATGGCAGAAAGTGTAGCGTACAAAGATAAGGTATGGGAAGATGTTTGGATCAACACTACCTGTGGTGCATGCTATTGTGGCTGTGGCTGTAGAGTGCGCAGGATAAATGGTGTGCCAGTTCAGATAGAAGGTATTCCTGGAAGTACAATGGGTGGAGAAGACGGTGGTCTATGTGGCAAGGGTGTAGCGAGCATTATGTATTACCATGATCCCAACCGACTAAAAAAACCCCTAAGGAGAACAAATCCTGAAAAGGGGATAGGCGTTGATCCAAAATGGAAAGAGATTTCCTGGGATGAGGCATTAGATGAGATTGCAGAAAGAATGAAAAAGATTTTAGCCGACAATCCAAATAAGATTTTAATCAGCAACTCAACACAGAGGGGCAGCGATGGACCCCACCAACACATCTATATGTTGGCAGCACTCTTTGGGCAACAAGCGAATGGGTGCTTTATAGTAGGTGGCGGGAGCCTGCACTGCGGCAACGCAGCCCACATGATGGGGGGGCTGATTCATGGTGCATGGTCAATAGCGCCTGACTGGAGATATACAAAATACGTGATTAAGTTTGGATCGAGCAAGGGTACCGGATCGGGGCACTCAGCGATGACAAATGCCAGGTTAAGGGCTAAGGCTATAGAGAGAGGAGTAAAGGAAGTCGTTTTTGACCCAATGGCTAACTTTGCCGGTGGAAAGGCAACCGAATGGATACCCATTTTACCAGGGACGGACTCGGCCGTAGCCTTGGCCATGTGCAACTACATCCTGAACGAATTAAAGGTCTATGATGCCTTGCACTTAAAGGCCAAGACAAATTTTCCCTATCTTATTGGTCCTGACGGCAGGTATGTGAGAGATAAAGAGTCAGGCAAACCGTTAATCTTTGATGAACGGGAGAAAAAGATTAAGGTTTTTGATGCTCCAGGCATAGGATATGATGACTATGAACTGGAAGGCGAATTCGAAGTATACGGCAAGAAATGCCGGCCAGCCTTCATGGCCTTAAAGGAACATTTAAAGCAATTTGGGCTGGAATGGGCCTCTGAAATCAGCACGGTTCCGGCTGAAACCATCAGGCGTATTGCAACCGAATGGGTGGAAAATGCCCAGATTGGCAGCACCATCATCATTGAGGGAAAGACATTCCCATACAGGCCTGTGGCAGCTGTTATGTTCCGCGGGTCTCAAGGGCATACTAATGGTATTCACCAGGCAGCAACCATAGACCTGCTCAGCGAACTGGTGGGGGCAGAGGATGTCCCAGGCGGTACTATGGGCTGGCCAGCCATAAGAAGAAGGTACCCTGGTGGGAATTATGAACGAATTCCTAAAGTGGGGCCTGATGGGGTCATAATCCCCAGTATTTTTTTTGCTCATAGCCCATGGCCTCCCCACTTACCTGAAGTGCCATGTAAATCACCGGGCTGTGTAAAGTTCTGGCCCCATGCAACGATTGCCCACATCCCGTATGTCAGAGAACGGGAAGAGATCTGGAAAAAGCTGGGCATGACCGCAAAACCAGAGATGACAATAGGCATTTCATGCAATTTTATAATCGATCAATGTGACTGGGAATCAACCGTTGAGTTGTTTAAGGATCAGTTTGTGGTTCAGTATGACATATGGGTCAATGAGACCGATCAGGCGGTAGCAGATATAGTCCTTCCTGATGTCAGCTACTTAGAAAAGGACAACTGGAGTTGCGAAATTGATGCCTACTTTTTCAGCCAGAGCCCTTCTTATGAGGACTGGTATGTCCACATGCAAAAACCGGTAGCTGAGCCAGTGGGTGAGAGCAGGTTCTTTATGGACGTTACATTAGAACTGCTCGAAAGAATTGGGTATAGGGATAAATATAACCAGATATTAAATGGCTATTATGGAATAGAAGATGAAGAGTTAAAGATAAAGCCGGGCGAGAAGCTAAATTGGGCAGAGATAGGCAAGCGTGTGCTTAAGTGGGTTTATGGCAAAGATGCAGAGAAGATCCAAGAACAGGGCTATGCTACCTGGCATAAGCCTATAGAAGATACCTACTGGCGGTGGAATTTCAATTCAAGGGTTCCTGTCTATATGGAGTTTCTGATAAATGCAAGGGAAGAGGTGGAAAGAATTTGCAAAGAAGTAGACCTGGATCTGGATTATGAACAATATACGCCTCTGGCCAGCTGGTTTTACCCCACCGTTTATGAAGATTTAGATGATGAATATGACATGATCGGGTTTTCCTACAGGGATATCTTACACACGAATAACACGACTTACCAAAACCCCTTGATGGATACAGTAAGCCAATTGTGTCCTTACACTTATACGATAACCATGAATGAAGATGTTGCCAGGAAAAGAGGGCTCAAGGAAGGGGATGTGATATGGCTGGAAAACCGTTATGGTGCAAAAGAGAAAGGCGTACTTAAATATATGCAGGGCCAGCATCCCAGGACCCTGGGCATAGCTGGTCAGGGCGGTCTGTGGGCAGATGGTCGGCCCATTGCAAAAGGAAAAGGTGCCAATTTTTGTAAGTTACTGCCTACCTATCTGAGACACTATGAACCTGTTACAGGTAATATTGAGACAGCGGTAGCGCTAAAAGTATATGCAGAGGAATAGGTGACAATGAGAAGGTGATGGGTTAGGCATCTACACTCAGACACATGAATGAAAGTCTTTGGATTCTCTGATCCTTTTGGATACCTTAAAAATAGGAAGCATTAATGTCCAAGATCGAAAGGTAATAATTGTTCGTTAAAATTGGAGGTTAGATGTAATGTCAAGACTAATGAGCTATGAATGGATGACCAAATATACCCCACAGGAGGAATGGATTGAAGGGGGAGGAAAATTGATATGGTTAGCCCTCTTTTTTACGGAACTTGGTGCAGGGTTATTCTTCGTTTCTATTTTCTTTAAAAACCCGCTGGGAATGCTTTTAGGCTGGTTTATATGCCTTCTTCTTGGTGGTGGTTCTTTCTTGCTTCATATGGGAAAGCCGCTAAGAAGCTTCCGCTCTATCTTGAAACCTCAGACCTCGTGGATATCTCGAGGCGTGATATTCCTCACCCTTTTTGGTGCTATCGGAGCAGTTGAAATTTTTCTCACCTATTTAGCTCCTAACTTGGATCTATTACTATTGCACGTGGTTATGTGTATTTTTTGTATTCTGGTAGCAATTTATGCTGGCATACTCATGAGCTATGTGAGGGCTATACCATTATGGGATACTGGTCTATTGCCAATAACTTACCTTGTTGCTGGTCTTTGGGGTGGGGCTGAGCTTTTGTTAGGTATAAACCTTTTAACTGGCGTACCCATCGAAAGGATTGAGCTTTGGATTAAAGTGCTTTTACCGAGCTTTGCATTGGTTTTGGCGCTCTACCTGATTAGTGTTACGTCTTCATCAACAACAGGTTTGACATCTGTGAAAAGAATTGTTTCTGGTGACCTTGCCATACACTTCTATTTGGGCGTTGTTATCATTGGCTTGGTATTTCCCGTTACCGTGGTGGTATACAGTATCTCTGTTAGTGCTACTTTGGTTGGATCACCTCTTTTTTTAGCTGCTATTGTCTGTGGCCTCATAGGTGATCTAACTATGCGCTATTGTATCATGAAAGGAGCTTTATATTCGCCACTCATTTAAGACAAGTCCATAAGGGAAATTAGCTAGCCCCTACTCATTTATTTATTATCAAGCGAAATCTAACATAACTTACTGGCTAAAGAAAAAATTAAGAAAGGGGGGTGGATGAAAAAATCTAATACAAAAGAAAGGATCTTAGAAAAAGCAATAGACCTTTTTTATGAATATGGCTTTGTAAAAGCCTCGATCAGGGATATTGTTCGATCTGTAGGGATAACAAATTCTACAGTTTATATTCATTTTAGGAATAAAGATGAAATACTTTTTAGAATAATAGAGGAGATTGGTTCAATTCTCCTGCAAGAACTTCGCACTGTGATTAAAGAGCATGATGATCCTGTTGAATGTCTTCGAGAAATGATTTTCAGGCAAGTCTGCCTTATAAAGGAGAAGCGCAAAGAGATAAAGATTTACATTGAGGAACAATATCAATTACCAACCACTCTCCGAAAAGAATCAATAAAGC
>JAUWZC010000014.1 GCA_030615565.1 Desulfobacteraceae bacterium
TCCACTTAAATCCAATAAGAGCAGGCCTGGTAAAGGGTTTGAAAGAACTTGATCGATACCCTTGGTGTGGCCACAGCGCCATTCTTGGAAGGAAAAACAATCCTCTAATTCCTGATAAGGCCAGCAAACACAAAAAAGCCAGTAAATCAGAGAAAACTCTAGCCGAAAAAACGGTAGAAGATATTTTCCTGTATTTCGGAGACACCGCAAAAGTATCGCGCAGAAGATACCGACAATTCGTTAATAATGGAATAGACCAAGGAACTCGGCCTGAATTACAGGGTGGAGGTTTAGTCCGAAGCGCTGGAGGAGAGAAAACAGGCATTATGGGGCGGAAGAAAGAGGAAAGAGAACTATCTGATGAAAGAATCCTCGGCAGTGGAGATTTTGTGGCCAAGGCGTTAGAAGAGGCCAATGAACTGGGAGAAAGAAGGGCAAAAAGTATGATTTCACTAGATGAAATAATAAAGAGAGTAACCACGGAAATTGGAGCAGATTACAAGGAGTTAATTTCATTTAAGAGAGACAAAAGGCTCAGCAATGCGCGAGCGATTATCAGCTATCTGGCGGCGATTGAGTTAGGCTATACAGGGGTGAAAATAGCAGATACACTTCGATTAAGCGGGAAAAGTGTAAGCAGATGCTTGCCCCGTAGGTCCGGAAGATCGTACTGGGGTATAGAGCGAGGCAAAAAAATTGTTGACAATGATCGGCGAATACTGGATTATTTACAATAAGATCACAAAGTAAGAACGTCCCTCTTCAGACACAGAGCCGGATCGGCGTGCCCAGCGCGCTGGAACGGGTACGCCACGCAGCAAAGAGGGATAGGAAACAGCGGTTCACCGCGCTCCTGCACCATGTCTATGACGTCGAACAGTTGCGGAAGGGATACTATTCCCTTAAACATAATGCCGCACCAGGGATCGATGGAGAGACCTGGAAGCACTACGGAGAGAACTTGGAGGAAAATCTTCGGGACCTTTCTGAACGGCTGAAACGAGGAGCGTACCGAGCAAAGCCTGTTTGCAGAACGTACATTCCAAAGACCGACGGTCGGCAACGACCTATCGGAGTGCCCGTGCTGGAGGATAAAATTGTCCAGCGGGCCGTCGTTGAGGTACTGAACGCCATCTATGAACAGGAATTTCTCGGCTTCTCTTATGGATTCCGGCCAAAGCGCAGTCCCCACCATGCATTGGATGCGCTCTCGGTAGGAATTATGACGAAGAAGGTGAACTTGGTGCTTGATGCAGACATTCGTGCGTTCTTCGATACCCTCAACCACGAATGGCTGGTGAAGTTTGTCGAGCACCGGATTGCGGACCGGCGCATCGTGCGTCTCATCCAAAAATGTCTGAGGGCCGGGGTGCTGGAGGAAAGGAAGCGGATGCAGAGTGATTTAGGTACAGTCCAAGGCGGGAGTATTAGTCCCTTGCTGGCCAACATATACCTGCATTACGTATTTGACCTCTGGGTCCAACAATGGAGGAGTAAACAGGCACGAGGGGAGATAGTGATCGTCCGCTTTGCAGACGACTTCATCGTGGGATTCCAACATCGCTTCGAGGCTGAGCGGTTCCTTGCTGAATTGCACAAACGATTCGCACAGTTTGGCCTGGAGCTGCATCCTGACAAAACACGCCTTATCGAATTTGGGCGCTTTGCGGCACAAAACCGATTAAGGCGCGGTCAGGGGAAACCGGAGACCTTTAATTTCCTGGGCTTCACGCACATATGCGGAAAGACGAGGAAGGGTCATTTCACGGTGCTTCGAAAGACGATGCGCACCAGGTTGTACACAAAGCTGAAAGAGGTGTACGGTGAACTCCGGCGGCGTATGCACGAGCCCATTCCGGAGCAGGGCGCTTATCTACGCTCAGTGGTAGCAGGCCACACCAGATATTATGGTGTGCCCATGAATGGTCCGTCGGTGAGCGTCTTTCGTAAGGAAGTCTGCCGGTTGTGGATGAAGGTGGTAAGGCGCCGGAGCCATAAGTACAACCTGCCCTGGAAGAGGATGGAGCGATTGATTGCCAGATGGATTCCGCTATCCCGTGTCTGCCACCCTTATCCTTTGGTGCGTTTTGGCGTCATTACCTGAGGCAGGAGCCGTATGAGGTAATTCCTCATGTACGGATCTGTGCGGGGGGTGCCGGGCGACTGGCATTCCTACCGCGACCCATTCCCGCTGGTATGACAATGACGATGAAATAGACCAATATCTCAAATACGGTCATAAGGCGCCAGCGTCCCCCATTACTAAATAAGGAATACCAATTTGCATAGGAATGTCACAAGAAGAGTAGCAAAAAATGCAATATATATGTTTATTGCCACGGTCATAAGTGGGATATGCGGAATGCTTTTTTTTGCGCTGCTTGCAAGAAGGTTTGGTCCAGAAAAATTGGGAATATTTTTCTTTCTCTTTTCTCTTGTTTCAGTATTTACTGTTTTTGCCAGTTTTGGATTGAACACTCTTACCATGAGAGAGGTTGCACGCGATAAGAGAAAAGCGCCCTTGTTTTTTTCGAACGTTCTCTTATTGAAAGTTGTCTTATCTCTTGTTTCGATAGTATTTGTTGGACTTATACTGTGTTTTCTCCACTATTCCAATGAAGTACTGAAAATCGGGCTTTTATTCAGTACTATAATTATTGTTAACACGATCATTGCATTAAATGATTCCCTTTTCAAGGCATTTGAGCGTTTTGAATATACTGCTTTCTTGAAAATTTTTTACAATGTACTTGTATTGTTCGTTGGATTTTTCATGTTAAGTAAAGGCTGTAATCTATCCGCTATTATACTATTAATGATAAGTGCGGCGGCAGTGTCTGCATGTCTTGGAATGGGTATACTAAGAAAAAAGTTCTTCAGATTTAAGCCTGATATGAATATTGATTTCTGGAAATCCCTATTAAGAGAGGGCTATCCTTTCGTTTTTGCAACATTTACGGGAATACTTTACGCGAGAACTGATGTATTCATGCTCTCGAAAATGAGCGGTGACGTCGCTGTTGGTGTATATAGCGCAGCATATAAAATAATCGGGGTGTATTCAACTTTGCCTAACATTTTTATTGTTTCTTTATTTCCGATTTTGGCAAGAAAATTTGAAAATTCCAAAGAATCATTAAAAGACATAGCGAACAACGCGATGAGATATCTATTACTTATCAGTTTTCCAATCCTTATTCTTTCGGTAGCAAATTCTAAGGAAATCATATCTCTTCTGTACGGTAGCGAATTTAAAGCCTCCAGTATTGTATTTCAAATATTAAGCATAAGGGGCTTTACTTTTTTCACGAATACCCTTTTTGGCTATCTTTTGTTTGCCGCTAACAAACAAAAGATAATCTTAAAGTTAAGATTAATTACCCTTACGGCTAATATAATACTGAACGTATTGCTGATTCCGAAATACAGTTATATCGGGGCTAGCGTAGCAACTTCGATCTCTGCTATGTGTTTCCTTGGGTTATGCTATCTTTTTGTTATCAAATCTGTGTATAAAATGAATTTAATATTTTTAGGTATTAAGCCGTTTGTAAGTGGTGCTCTTATGTTGCTATCATTATTGTTTATTAAAACCGGGGGTGGATTAATTTTTGATATTCCCATTGCCATTTTAGTTTATTTTAGCAGCGTTATAGTATTTGGTGGTTTTAACAAGAGTGATCTACAAATGCTCAAGCACATTTTTGTATCTGCAGGGTAGATGGTACTGAAGGTTTATCAAAACCTGAAAGAAGGTGGTAGTAGGTCTTAAAATTTGGACGGGACGGTTCATTTCCCTGGAAAGTTAAGGTACATTTTGCACAACAAAAAATTTCACAGGCACGTAATATACCCTTTTTGATCTAATTAGGCACGATATGTAGTTATTTTAGATAGCGAGAAAGTATTTGCATCCTCGGGATGATCAAATCAAGGTTTATTAACAAGGAAAATTAAGATGGATGAAGTGAAGATTTATACATATTATGACATAAAAAAGGGATTTAAGAAGCACAATAAACTTTATTTTAGATTTCTGACTCGGGTTTTTGGAGTGCCTCTGGCCTATATCGCTTATAAAGTTGGTCTTTCTGCAAATAAATTAACCATTCTAGCGATACTTCTGTGTGCGCCTGCAATATACTTCAATCTCAATGGAAGCTACATAATCGCAATATTGTTTTTCCACATGTTTTTCTTAATTGACGTTGTCGATGGAGTATTGGCAAGAGGCACTAACACCGAGACTGTTTTAGGGGAATATCTGGATGATATGGCGCATTATATATTTCACACTGGTTTTTTTTTTACATTTGCCGTTGATGTTCTTAGAAAAGGTTATTTCAACCTAGGAATTTTGATGGTATTATTTATTATAGTGAACAATTTGCATAGAGCTCACCTTAATCTAGTTTATAAAATCCGCTCTAAAGTAGGAAGAAGTAGCGCGAAATTAATTGCTGATACTAGTGATCATTTTCTCTGGACTAATATCTTTTTTCTTGTTTTGCGATCTTTTCGTTTTCCCAATGTATTGGTTTGGATGACTTTGCTTGTCTGGAATTTTCAGTATTTGAAGATTTATTTTATATGTGCTACTTTTTTTTCCTTGCTTTATTATTTTTATACTTTTGCCAAGAATCTGAAGGTTGGTTTTAAAGTTTAAGTAAACTTATCCACCCACAAGACCGACCATCTATAATAAGGTGCCTCATAAGAATAAAATTAGATCCATGGCCAAAAAGAATTGGCAAGCTAGTTCACAAAGTATGCATAAAAAAGGAAGGGATTTTTCAAGGTGATTTTTTGTACCTCCAAATGGGATCCCATCCATTGTTGGTGGTAGTGCTTTTGATAACCTTATAGGTATAGTATGCTAATTCTTATTATTGTCCTTTTTGTCAGCATAGCTATTGGAACCTCAATAGTTGTCCGTTCACTAAATAATCCAGTGGCTATTACTCTGGTGCCTATCGCGTTTGCTGCAACTATTCTGCAATTTGATCCTTTCGGAACAGGTTTTGTCAGGGGATTGACTTTTCCTTCATTTCTTTGTCTTTTGATGTATGCTTTTATTATGGTGATTCCCTATACGGCATTTGCCCTAAGGATAGAACAACTTCCGGCTGTAGGCTTTAATTTGCACCGGAGTGGAGTGGTACCTGACCGTCTTTGGCGAATATGCATCCTGTTGTTACTTTTGGGGCTGTTCGGATTTTTTTTCAAGCTGGTTCATCTTACAAGAAGCCTTGGCTTACCCTTGTCTCCCCATGGAATATTCACCCTTTACACGATTAAATTTGCCTTTGTAGAAAAAAACATAGTCCATGGTTTCAGTACACTCCATAATGTGGGTATGCTTGGTTTATTCTATGCTGCAGTCATGCTTTCTACCAAAGACTATTGCAACACGAGAAAAAGACTTATTCTCGGTAGTCTTGTAGTTATATACTTGGTATCCAAGTTGGCCATAATTGTAAAAGTCGGATTTATAATGACCCTATTGCTTTTCTTGTTTGCCTGGATTACGACTACTGGTCGTGTGCCGAAGTTGTTCTTATTAGTTTGTGTAATTGTAGGCAGCATAGTGCCGATTGTCGATAAATTCATTTATACCAGCAACATTAAAATAGCACTTGATAATTTTGCCGTTTACTTAGCTGGTCCGTTGATTGCTCTTGGATACTATCTCAGTTCACATCCAGTTGGGCATGTGTTTGCCGCAGAATCTCTAAAACCTTTTTATCAGGTCCTTGACAAGTTAGGTTTATATAATATGGACGAGTACAGTAAGTTCAACGTTTTAGTGCCTGTGACTGATAGTGGGGTCACATGTAATCCAGCTACGTTTCTTCGTACCCCATATCTAGACTTTGGCTTGGGGGGTATGGTTGTTTACTTGATAGGATGGTCGCTTCTTACGTTCATACTTTTTATAATGGTACGGCGATATAATTCGTTGTTTCTAATCTTGCTATACACGACAGTTGCAACGTCTCTATGTTTGGCGTTCATTGCCAACAAAGCTATTGATGTTAATTTAATAATGTTGATCTTGTTACATTTTCTCCTGCGTCCTTACATAACCTTTAACCGCTTGAAGTGGTTGAGGAGACGGTGACGGTTCGTATTGACAGTCTCGATTTATGCATGTGGCTCTGTGGTGAGCGGCCACAAATGTCTTTCTATACGCATGGTCGAGCGCGTTGACAGGTAACCGAGCCCCCTTTGCCGGGTGTGAGACAGCAAACGGGGTTTGTTTTGAAAATCAATGCCTTACAAGAGTTTTTCTGAGGAAAGGCAACAGATATTCATTGGCTATTCCCAAGTGTGCCCGTCTATATATCCCCTAAACCGCAAGGTAATATCAAATCTGTGCCGTTCACTCGTAGTGTAAAAGAATAAACTCTTGGCTTTCCAGGGAAACGAGGTCTCCATATGCACTGCGAAAAAGTTGGGGTAGTAATACTAACCTATAATGATATTGATGACACACTTGAGTGCTTGCAGAGTCTCAAGGCATCGCGATCTGTTTGCATTCAATCTCTTGTGGTCGTTGACAATGGGTCTGAGAAAGAATGTCAGGAGAAACTTCGAAGTGAACTCAGCAGGATTGAGGGAGCCCATTTTCTCGCATTGCAACATAACATTGGCTTCTCAGCTGGAATGAACTGTGGAATTGCTTTTGTAAGAGAAAGAGGAGCAAAACATGTTCTGATTTTAAACAATGATACTGTATTGGAGCCTGGCTGCGTTAAATATATGGTCCAAATTACCTATGAATTTGCTTTGGTGGGAGTAGTATCGCCGAAAATTCGCCAGTATGACCAACCTGACATCTTTTATAGTGCCGGATCGCGTCGGGGGTTACAATTTGCTAGGCCTAGAGGTTCAGGGCAACGGGATGTCAGACAATTCGATAAACCGGAGCGATGTGATTTTGCGAGTGGATGTGCCATGCTAATTACTGATACAACACTTACAAAGGTAGGTGGCTTTGACGAACGATTTTTTTTTGGATGCGAAGATAGGGAGTTAGCGTTTCGTTGCAGGAAGTCAGGATTAGAGATTTGGTATGAACCACTTGCTGTAATATATCATAAAAAAGGTCAGGCGAGAAAAAATATCCCAAATTCTGAGAGGATATATCTGGTACATCTATCACAACTGTTTTATATTAAGATTTCGCGTTCCAAGTTTAGGTGGCTGGTCTGGTACGCACTATACATGATCCATTTTGCTACCCTATTCCCGGTCCGGCTTGCGATTGAACATGGCATCAATTACGGAGTTTTCAAGTGTTTGGGTGCAGTATGGAGCGCGTGGGTTAGGGCCTACAATGCAGAAAGGGCATTTCCACGGAGGATGTGGTAGAGGGTCAATTTTATCTCAAATTTGTTAATATTTTAAAAAACACAAATATTTATAATTGTAGCAAATATTCAAAGTGGCTGAAGAAAAGCACTCTGTAAAATGACTTTTTTCTACAGCCTCGTTGAGCAGCCGAAAAACTACTTAGAGAAAAGAGGAGCATTTATGAACATTTCTGAACTCAAAGCGGGCGATAACCACTATATGGCATATGTTGGACCTCCAACGCGATACGATTTTATGGGCGCTACGCAGTTTCGTTTGCTATGCACTTTAGGTCTCCGCGCAAGCCATAATATGCTGGATGTTGGCTGTGGTTCGCTTCGTGCTGGCAGACTGTTTATCAGTTATCTCGATGAGGGCCGATATTATGGAATAGAGCCAAACGATTGGTTAATCGAAGAAGCTATAAGAAATCAGTTGGGTAAAGACCTGATGGATATAAAGAAACCGAAGTTCGATTACAACAGTCAGTTCACAACCGACATTTTTTCACAACAGTTTGATTTTATTGTCGCTCAGTCTATTTTCTCTCATGCAGGTAGCGATCTCATTAGTATCGCGTTGAGAAATTTCAAAGATTCTCTGAAACCCAATGGACTTATTGTTGTTACTTTTATAGAAAGAATCAAAGATTTTGATGGCGATGGTTGGGTGTATCCCGGGTGTGTAGGTTACCGTCGCTCGACGATAAAACGATTTGCAAGAGAGGCTGGTCTATTCGTAACTCGGATACCGTGGTATCACCCGAACCAGACTTGGTATCTCCTAGCTAATGACAGGAGTAGACTTCCGAATAATGCAATGATGCGTTCTTTGTCGGGTGTGGTCTTGTTTGTTCCCGAGTTTACTGAGAGTTGGAAACGCAGTCAGAAGATTATTCGTATCACTAAGAATTACATAACGCAGATTTTACCTCAGCCGATCAAAAACAGCCTTAAAAGCCTGATGGCAAATAGAAAGAATAATCAGTAAGCATTTCAATTGGACACAAAGATATTAAAACAAAGTTTTACCGTAAAAGCAGGCTTTTAAGAGCTGTTTTACGAAGGCGAAGGCAAAGCCAAAAAAACCGATGAAGATATGTATAGTAACTAATTCATATCCCAACGAAAAAAACCCAGGAAGTTCCTCGGTTCCATATTTCCACTGTAAGTATATTGATGAACCGATTTTGTGGATCAGTAAAACAGTTGAAGCGAAAAAGATGGATGTACCAGACCATGTAACGCTTAAAGAGATATCTTTTAAGGATGAAAGAACTCCGGATATCTTGAGAGATGACCTTCACACTGGGGAAAGAAGGAGTATTTGTCAGAAGATATTAACACATTTGAAAATATTGAAAAGGATGAGAGGCGTGGCATTCTTTCTGAAATCCATACCAGCACTCATTGCTTTCAAGCCAGACATAATCGCTTGCCATCAGAATCTGACCATCCTCCATGGGGTATTTGCGAAATACTTTATGGGAGCCAAATTCGTTCTGCATCTTCATAACAATTCGGAGGTTGAAGTACTCAGTAATCTTTGGCTACTAAGGGTGCTTGTGGAAAGAGTGGACGCAATATTCTGCCTATCGGAAAACATGGGCAAGATGCTTGAAAATGTTGTTCCATCTAAGGCGGGGAAAATTAGTTACACGACAACCGGGGTAGACCCGGAGCTTTTCAAGAATATGGGTGTAAGCAGAAAAAATCAACTATTAGCTATTGGAAGTTTCAAGTGGACAAAAGGATATCAGTATTTGCTTGATGCAGCAGCCATGGTATTCAGTCAACATCCAGAATATTCTCTGGTAATTGTTGGGGATGGTGAAAAGAAAGAAGCAATCGTAAAACAGATTGAAAAGCTGGGAATATTAGACAAAATAAAGCTAACGGGGATAGTCCCTCAACAGCATGTTATGGAACTCTTGAACGAAAGCATGATTTTTGTCATGTCTTCATTAAGAGAGGGAGTGCCTAGAGTGCTTACTGAGGCATTGGCTTGTGGAACCCCTGCCGTCATTACTACCGGGTGTAATGCTGATGATATTATCCAAGATAGAGGTTCACTGGTAGAAACAAGAGACTCGGATGCTTTAGCTGAGGCGATAATGAAGTTGATAGATGATAAGGAACTTTGGCAGAGATTCTCCATCAACGCTAGTACTATCAGTGAAGAGAATAACTGGGAGAATGTTACTCGAAAGGTCCTTAATAATTACATGGCGATATTAGGATCGTGATAGTTCACGCTATGTGCAATGTGGGAGATAATAGATGCTGGAAAGTAATAAAAACGATAAACGAAAAAAAGTGTCAGCTCGTGACATTTGTCAATGTTATACTTCAGAGAAAGCTCGTAGTGACATGGTAGCACAAACATGGATCTATCTTGTATTGAGGCCTATCTCTTTTTATCTTACTCCGCTGTTCATCAACCTGGGGTTCAGCGCCAACACTGTAACGTGTCTGGGATTGTTTCCTCTCCTTGGTGGCATGGCACTTATTCTTTTGGGCAGCCATTCTCCCTTGAATTTCACTATCGGAGCTATGCTTGTCAACATCTGGTATCTGGGTGATGCTATAGATGGAAATATCGCACGGTTTCAAGGCCAAACCAGCAAGTTCGGGGCAATACTTGACTGGTTGGTAGGAATGCTTTACCACACTTTCTTGCCTGTATGTCTGGGGTTGGGACTTTATTTGGCCAGTCCGGAGCGAGCAATGCTTGCTTTGGGGTTGGATTTTCCCAAATGGATATGGTTATTGGCTGGCGCAGTCAGGTTGTTTGCTGAACTTTTGCGCGAAGTGGTGAGTCTGGGAGGTCGAAAAATTGTGGGGCTAAAAATTGTGGATCAAATTGATTCTAAGGCTAAGATTTCGCTTAAAGACATCTTGCCCAGAATTTTTCCCAATTTCGAAATACCCTTGCTCTTAGTATCATCACTTGTTGGTGTTTTAGGTTTTTTTCTGTTGTTTTATACTATTTATAATCTGGCGATTCTTGCTGGGATGATTTTACTGGCTTTACGGAAGGCATTGTTGGCAGACCAACAACGGACTAAGGAAGGAGAAAATCTATGAGTTCCACAGTTCCATCATTGGCGCAGATGCGTGCTTCGCTGCCACCTGAGAAGGATCGTTTGGATTCCTTGTGGTTGCGATTTGTCCTGCGCAAGCTGTCGTTTCCAGTCACATGGGTTTTCATCCGACTGGGTTTCTCGGCAAATTACGTTTCATACCTATCGATGCTTGTCGTCTTTGGTGGAACCATACTAATGTCGATAGACGATTATTTCGCAAGGATGCTAGGGGCATTCCTCTTCAATTTCTGGGTGCTTCTTGATTGCGTTGACGGGAATATTGCGAGGGTCAAACAGCAAGTGAATGCTTATGGAGAGTTTGCTGATGCAATGAGCGGATATATCGCCTATGCTTTTGTCTTTCTTGGCATGGGAATTGCTGCCGAGCATACAAAACCTATCATGCCAGGGGTCATGAATCAGATGAATTTTGTTGTTATGGGTGCACTTGCATCAATCTGCCATCTCACAACTCGGCTCCTTTACAAAAAGTTTGTTGAGGTAACAGGGCAGCCGACCTTGGGGTCCGGCACTAAACCAAATATTCTGTTTACAAATATTGGGATAACTGGCCTGCTTATGCCATCAGTTTTAGTGAGCGCTATCTTCGGCTGGCTCCACTGGGTGACCCTTTTCTATCTCTTTTGCTGGGGAGGAGCGGGTGCATATTTTGTTGTGACGAAAATTATTGCCGTAGAAAGGTCAACGCAATTATGATAAAAAAAAGCAGTTCTCTCCGCGAAATTCGATTTACTTATACTGAAGAAAAACGTAATTCGGACAAGGAGAACTTGTGGCTTTACTTGGTAATACGAAGACTTTCATTCTACCCAACCTGGGTATTTCTGAAAATAGGTATCTCTGCTAATCAAGCGACATTTATCAGTATGGTATTGGGGGTTCTTGGATGTGCGTTATTAGGAATTGGCGGATACGGGAACAGTATCATAGGAGCACTTTTTGTGAGTGGCTGGAGTATACTTGATTGTGTAGATGGCAATTTGGCAAGACTCACAAAATCGGCCAACAAATACGGCGTTCTCGTCGATTCTCTCGCTGGATTTATGATGAGCGCCCTTCTTCTTACCAGTGTAGGGATAGGTGTATTTAATCATCCTGATCTTATGGCAAACTCATTACTTCAGCTTGTTCCCACAAGTCTTCATGTTGACAAAAGTTTGTTTTTAGTCTTAGGTGCTTGGGGATCACTGGCTGCGATATTTTATAGTCTTATTTCTGAGTCGTTTGAAAACATGTTTTCTCGCCCCCTTTTTGGGGACAGTACTGAGAAGGTCGGATTGTCAGGCAAATCATCTATCATTCTTTTGATAGGGAGCAACATGACTGGCTTTGGTCTGCTTGAGCCGCTATTATTAATTGCCGCTGTTTCCAATTCTTTAAGCTTGCTCGTTGTGTACTATGCGTTGGTTCACAGTGGTGCTGCGGTGTTTACGATGACTCAAGCCATACGTAAAGGGAAAAACATTGGCACCTCGGTTGATAACAAGAAAGGAGTGCATGAATGAAGATTGCTGTTTTATATCCTGATGATTTTTCAATTTGGCAATTCAAAAGGGCGATGATACAGGCTCTAGTAACTAAAGGACATGAGGTTTATATAATTTGCCCCTCTGGAGACTACATACATCGACTAGAATCCCTGGGAATCATACATATATCTGTAAATTTCTATAGATTCCTCAATCCCTGGAAGGATCTTAAATATTTTATACAATTATATAGAATATTCCGAAAATACAACTTTGATGTTGTTCATAACCTAACGATCAAACCGAACATATATGGGGCAATCGTTGCAAAATTAGCGGGTATAAGAAGAATTTTGGGCACTGCCGAAGGGTTAGGGTCTGTCTATTTAGAGAATCCGGAGTTTAAAATTAAGCTATTGAAACCATTTATAAGTAGACTTTATTGGCTTGGCTGTCATTTAAGTGATAGATTTTGGTTCTTAAATGAAGATGACCTGTTTTTTTTTGTTTCACAAAAAATAATTGATCGGAAAAAAACTGTTCTCATAAAAAGCACCGGAGTTAACATAGAGGAATATTCTCCTCATGCTATAAATCACCATCATTTGATGGAATTAAAAGAAGAATTTAAGATCGATAATAAAACAAAAGTAGTACTCATGGTTGTTGCAAGATTCTTATGGAGCAAGGGGGTTAGGGAAGTTATTGAGGCGTACGAAATTTTAAAATATAAATGTCCAAACATCATATTTATTTTAGTAGGAGCTTTTGAAAAGGGAAACTCTGAATCAGTTCCCAAAAACTATCTCTCAGAAAAAGCTTCTAATTCCTTTAAAGTGCTAAACTTCAGAAATGATATAAAGGAACTGATTTTTTTATCGGATTTAGTGATTCTCCCTTCATATTATAGAGAAGGAGTACCAAGAATATTGTTGGAAGCAATGTCAATGGGAAAACCGATAGTAACAACAGACAACGTCGGTTGTAGAGAAGTAGTGGAGCAAGGTAAAAATGGTTTTTTAGTTCCTGTGAAGAATTCTGAAGCCTTGGCTAATTCTATTAAGATTCTGATAGATGATGATAATAAAAGAATAGAATTTGGAAAATATGGAAGACTCAAAGTTGAACGAGAATTCAGTGACGGAATAATTGTAAACAAGATTCTAAAAGAACTGTATCAGATGAACTGCTAGATTGGAGGAGCTTGTTGTGGAAAAACGTAAAGAAATTGAGAGAGATTTTCATAATAAAATCCGTTTGATTACACATGATAGTCATGTGGCGGATACTCGGTGGAGCCCAGAATTAGAGGGCACTATAAAGAACAATCCATTATGGAAAAATATGAAGTATTATTCTGTTGAGCGGAAAAGTCGTGAGTTTGTTTTAAATTGGTTCGAAAATAATTGTAGGGGTAAGTATGTACTTGATTACTGCACTGGTAACGGCGAGGATGGTGTCTATATCGCAAAACATGGAGCAGAGAAAGTTACGGGAATTGATATATCTGATGTATCTATTGAAAATTGCAAATATTTTGCAAGTAAAAATGGCGTTAGTAATGTAACAGAATTTATAGTATCTGATGCCGAGAATACTGGTTTTGAGGATAATTCATTTGATATTATAACGGAATATGGAGCATTACATCATCTTGATCGTAAAAAGGCGTTTCCTGAGATGGCAAGAATCCTTCGATCAGATGGCAAAATTATATGTAATGAAGCTTTGGGCCATAATCCAATAATTCATTTATACAGGAAGAAAACACCTCTTTTGAGAACTGAGTGGGAAGTAGCACATATCATGCGTAAAAAAGATTTTGAAATGACACAAAAGTATTTTGGTAAAATCGAAACGCATTTCTTTCACCTCTTTACTCTTTTAGCCGTACCCTTTCGCAAGTTTTCTGGTTTCGCCTTTTTCTTACGCCTATTAGAAGGGATTGATTCAGTGTTATTGAAGGTTCAGTGGATTAAGTGGTGGTCGTGGCAAGTTGTGTTTATTTTGTCTGAACCAAGGAAGCATAGTTTAAAAGAAATAATGTAGTGTGTGATAAGCATTTTGCAAAGAATGTAGTGCTAAGCATGGAACAATCCGACATACTTAAGATCTATCATATCGGCAAGAGGCAATTGTAATGGGAAATGATTATATTTCTGTAACTGAAATCGCTGGTGATGAAGTTACGCAAGAGCAGATTGACAGACTGTGCAACCGTTACTACTGGGCAGGGCAGTATTGTACAGGCAAAGATGTAGTGGAGGTAGCATGTGGGTCAGGGCAGGGGCTTGGCTATTTGTCCGGAATTGCCCGGAGTTTTGAGGCTGGAGATTATTCTGATGAGATTTTATCTATTGCGCAGCAACATTATGGGGAGCGTATTCGACTGAGGCAGTTTGATGCTCAGGACATGCCGTTTGAGGATAATTCAAAGGATGTGATAATTCTATTTGAGGCAATTTATTATATTCCTGATGCAGAGAAGTTTGTAAAGGAATGCACGCGGGTATTGAGGCCTGGTGGTAGGGTATTAATTGCGACCGCGAATAAGGATTTGTATGACTTTAATCCAAGTCCTCACAGCTATAAATATTATGGGGTGGTGGAGTTGAATGATTTGTTCGAAAGGCATGGGTTTAATGCGGAGTTTTTTGGGGATATGCCTGTTGGGGGTGTGTCGATGCGGCAGAGGGTGCTTCGACCGATAAAGAAGTTGGCAGTTATGCTGAATATCATGCCGAAAACAACCGCGGGGAAGAAGTGGTTGAAGAGGATTGTGTTTGGGGGATTGGTGGAGATGCCGGCGGAGATTACCACAGAAACTTCTCAATACATAGAACCCGCCAGGATTTCCTCATCAAAGCCAGATACAGAGCATAAGGTGATTTATTGTGTGGCTAATTTAATCAAGAAGCAGTGAATAATGATGAAACGTGTTTTTGATATAATATACTCTTCGTGCGGGCTTTTGGTTTTAAGCCCGATTTTCATTATTATAGCATGCGTGATAAAGAGCGGTGACCGGGGGGCTTTGTTTTATCGCGGCGTAAGGGTTGGCCTCCACGAAAAATTGTTCAGGATTTACAAATTTCGAACTATGGTTATGAATGCTGAAAAGATTGGAGGTTCTTCCACTGCAGGTGATGACCCAAGGATTACAAAGGTTGGAAAGTTTGTTAGAAAATATAAACTGGATGAATTGCCACAGCTTATAAATGTATTAAAAGGAGAGATGAGTTTTGTTGGCCCACGGCCTGAGGTTCAGCATTATGTGGATATGTTTACTGAAGAGGAAAAGGCAATCCTCAGTGTGCGTCCCGGGATAACAGACTGGGCCTCTCTATGGAACCCGGATGAAGGAAAGATTCTTTCCGGAAGTCCGGATCCTGAAAAGGCATACATGGAGAAAATTCGTCCTAACAAAATAACGCTTCAATTGAAATATGTGAAGGAACGATCATTTTGGGTGGACTTGAAAATAATTTTTAAGACACTCTTGACAATATTATCGGAACGAAATACACAAAAGGACCAAGACTCAAATTAATCCCTTCTGGACTAACAAATGAAAAGGTATCCTAAAAATTTTTTAAGGAAATTGTACAAGACAATGATTCGAATGCGCTTTTGCGAAGAAAGTCTTGTTGAACCAATTCTAAATGGAGAAGTCGGATGTCCTGTGCACCTCTATTCGGGAGAGGAAGCTATTGCCGCCGGGATTTGCGCCTCCTTGAAGGAAACGGACTATATCTTTGGCAACCACCGCTCTCATGGGCACTTTCTGGCGAAAGGTGGCAGTATGAATGAGCTTGCGGCAGAGATTTACTGTAAAGAAACGGGCTGTTCGCGGGGCAGAGGGGGGTCCATGCATTTGATTGATCCTGATGTGGGGATGTTGGGTTCTGCGCCTATTGTGGCAGGCACCATTTCTCTGGCTCTGGGCGCTGCACTGGCTGCATCGATCAGAAAAGATAATAGGGTTGTGGTCAGTTTTTTTGGAGATGGTGCAACCGGGGAGGGCGTTCTATATGAATCATTGAATTTTTCAGCCCTTAAAAAGCTGCCGATCGTATTTGCATGCGAAAATAATCTTTACGCCACCCATATGCCAATCCAAGAATGCCGTGTAAGAAATAATATTTATAAGATAGGAGAGCCCTTCTGTATTGAAAGCCATGAAATAGACGGCAATGATGTGTTGCAGGTTTATGAAGCAGGACGAGAGGCAATCGACAAATGCAGAAAGGGCGAAGGGCCTGTGTTTCTTGAGTTCCTAACGTATCGCTTCCGGGGTCATGTTGGTCCTGATGATAATATCCAGGGGACACATACCGATATCCGGCCCAAGGAAGAGATGGAGAGTTGGCTTAAGAAAGACCCGATTAAACGGTTCGAGCGTTATCTTTTGAGCAATAACATGCTAGATGAGCAGGTACTGGACATCATAACACAGGAAGCAGAAAAGGAGGTTATTACAGCGCACAGTTTTGCAAAAAATAGCCCATTTCCAGACAAGAAGGAATTAAACAGATATGTTTACAAACAGGAAGCTTCAGTATAGCTTGGCCATTAACGAAGCCTTGCACCAGATGATGGAGTCTGATCCATCCGTTTTCTTGATTGGTCAGGGTGTAAAAAGTCCTTGGTATGTCGGTAATACGGCACAGGGGTTGTTGGAGAGATTTGGCGTAGAGCGGGTGATCGATACACCGGTCTCGGAAAATGCCATGACCGGGGCAGCCGTTGGAGCGGCGATTTCCGGCATGAAGCCGGTGGTTGTCCATCCAAGGATAGATTTCATGCTGTATGCCTTTGATCCCATCATCAATGAGGCAGCAAACTGGTGTTATATGAATGGTGGGAAGGCCTCGGTACCTGTGGTTATTTGGGGGATCATAAACCGTGGCGGAGAGCAGGCAGCTCAACATTCCCAGGCACTTCAGGCCTTATTTGCTCATATACCGGGGCTGAAGGTGGTGATGCCTTCAACACCCTATGATGCTAAAGGGTTAATGATAGCAGCAATAAAGGATGATAATCCTGTGGTTTATATAGATGACCGCTGGCTGCATACTTTGGAAGGTGAAGTTCCTGAAGAGGTGTATGAGGTTGCCATTGGCAAAGCGGTCATAAGGAGAGAAGGCAAAGATGTGACCATGGCAGCAACTTCTTATATGGTACACAATGCTATGCGAGCTGCAGAGGAATTGGCCAGAGATGGTATAAGTGGAGAGGTATTAGACATTCGTACAGTTAAACCCCTCGATAAACAATTATTATTGGCCTCGGTAAAGAAGACCGGCAGGTTAGTTGTGGCTGATGGGGGTTGGAAGACCTGTGGTATAGCAGCCGAAATATTGGCCATAGTCCTTGAGGAAGCATTTGGCTATATCAAATCACCCGTTGTTAGAGTAACTTTACCTGATGTACCAGCGCCTGCGAGTTCAGCCCTGGAAAAAGTGTATTATCCTGATTCTGGGAGTATAGTTCAGGCTGTTAAAAAAGTTTTATCCAGCTGAAAGAGAGACTGTATGCCTAACAAAGTTCCATTTGTAAATTATCCAAGGCAATACCGGCAGCTGAAACAAGAGTTTGATGGAGTATTTGAAGAAGTTATGTCCGGTGGCGATTTTATTTTGAGAAGTCACCTGGAGGCTTTTGAGAAAAATATCGCTGCATTCGTAGGAACCAGACATGCTATCGGTGTTAATACTGGCACAGATGCACTTTATCTTTCTGCCCATGCTCTTGGCTTTGGTTCAGGTGATGAAGTCATAACCGTGGCCCATACCTTTGCATCCACAGTAGGTGCCATAGTCCAGTGTGGTGCAATACCTGTTCTCATTGATGTACGGGATGATTTCAATATAGATGTGGGTCAAATTGAAGCCGCGATTACGCCCAAAACTAAGGGTATCATTCCGGTTCATCTTAACGGGCATGCCTGTGAGATGGACAAAATTATGCAGATTTCAAAAAAATATGGCCTGAAGGTCATCGAGGATGCAGCTCAGGCCCTTGGTGCATCTTTCAAGGGAAGACGATGCGGCTCATTTGGGGATACTGCGATTTTTAGCTTTTATCCAGCCAAGATGCTGGGTACTGCCGGAGACGGTGGCATGGTCTGCACCAATGATGATCGCCTGGCCCGAAAGCTCCGTGCTTTCAGGGATAATGGCAGGGTGGAAAACGTTGAAGTGATCGAATGCTTCGGTTGGTGCACAAGGCTGGATAATCTACACGCCGCTTTGCTTGACATGAAGTTTTGTTATTTTGATAAATGGGTTGAGCGACGCAGAGAGATTGCCCGGATGTATGATGATGGATTAGCAGGCATTGAAAGCTTAATGCCTCATCCTAATTCTAATGGTGACTACTTCGATGTCTATCAGAACTACGTGATCAGGTGCAAAGAGCGAGCCGATCTGGTAGCCCATCTTCGGAAATCCGGAGTAGAAGTGCTAATCTCCTGGGCTACCCCCTTGCATAAACAAAAAGCATTGGGCCTTAGTCACTTTAATTTGCCTATGACAGAATGTATTTCGGCTGAGGTCGTATCTTTGCCTATATATCCTGAATTAACTGATGAGGAAGTAGAATTCGTTATAGATGCCGTGAAGAAATTTTTTATTTAATACCATCTATAGCCCTGTAACTTAAGCATGATTAACAAGGATAGAAAGGAGATTACAGGAATTGATTATAGCACTGTAACAGAGGTCCCGGGAAATAGAGTTACCCATGAGCAGTTGGCCAGGATGTTTCACCGTTACTGTTTTGCTGCCAGTTTCTGTAAGGGGAAGGATGTTTTGGAGGTTGCATGCGGTGCTGGACAAGGTTTGGGCTATTTGGCCAGAAAGGCCAGGCGCGTGGTTGGAGGCGATTGCACAGAAAGTTTGGTTCAGACTGCCAGGGAGCATTACAAAGACCGAGTTGAAGTCCGTCTTTTTGATGCCCATCAACTGCCATTTGGAGATAAAGGCTTTGATGTGGTGATCCTCTATGAGGCTATCTATTACCTAGTAGAACCGGAAAAGTTTGTTGCAGAGGCTCATCGTGTCCTTCGAGAAGGGGGACTTTTGCTTATTGCAACCGTAAATAAAGATTGGTCAGAATTTAATCCCAGCCCTCTTAGCACGCAATACTTTTCTGTACCAAGACTTGGCAACCTATTAAAAAGCAATGGTTTCAAGGTAGAATTTTATGGTGCTTTTTCTACTATACCGAAGACTGTAAAAGAAAAGATTATCTCAACTATTAGAAAAATTGCTGTAGCTCTTCACCTCATCCCTAAGACGATGAAGGGAAAGGAATTACTCAAGAAGATCTTTTATGGCAAATTGATAAAATTAAAGGAGGAAATTGAGGAGGGTATTTGTGAGTACAAACCACCTGAGCCTATCTCATCCGATATTCCTAATGTTGAGTATAAAGTTCTCTATGCTGTAGCACGTATTTGATTAATAAAATTTTAGCAAACTTTTACCGATTTCCACTCAAATCCACAGATTACCCCAGTACCATCTGCCGGAGCTACCCCAGTGAAATGAGCTTCGCTCTTCATTGACATGAATTTCACGGGGCACAGCGGGGCATGCGCAGATTGACGCAGACTTAACAAATGGGTGATGAAAGAACATTCAAGATAATTGGGGCTGCTATGGAGGTACACCGTGAATTAGGTTGTGGATTTATGATGCCATTTGAGAGGGCAATTGGAAATTGCCTGCTACGATCCCTGGGACTGTAATGTCTTCATCAAGAGATTCCCAGCGCAATGCAA
>JAUWZC010000304.1 GCA_030615565.1 Desulfobacteraceae bacterium
TTTTTTAACTTTAAATTTTCTTTTCCTTTAACCTCTTCCAGAAGGGCTTCTGAGATATCCAACTCAGCAATTTCCAGAGTATTTTTGATGTGAACCACTCTTGCCTCTTCTGGATCTACTTCTCTAATAGTAGTAAAAGCAATCTCAACAGCCTCTCTATCCGTTTTTAGGGCAATAGGAATTCTTCCTTTCTCCGGGGTCACAGCCGCTATAGCATTTGTAGATGTGGCAACAGGGTCTATCTTGTCCACAAGCCTTTGGGTAGCATAGTCGGCCAAACCAATACCAATTGCATTTCCATGTGATTCCTCTGTCAAATCCAGCACAACAATTCTGGTAATCCTGGGGGATTCAGGCTCCTTTTCCCCGATGAACATGATCCGGCCAATAACATTCGTGTCCAGCCCTGTGCCGCTAATATTTTTTCCCATTTCATCCACAATTAAGACATCTATCTTCTCAAAGGGGAGCCTGGCCATTAATCTTTTTGCCTTAACTAATAGCCTTTCCTCTTCAATCAAAAATTGGGTAGGGGCAATGGCCTGAATAAGGGCCGTTTCATCATAGACGTTTTCTACTAAGGCCACACCAAACAATATTGGGAGCTTTTCTAAGATGACCCGACCGATTTCTGGGATTACCTCTCTATATCCATAATTAACAGTTTGCTTATGAACTTGAAGGCAGCCCTTATGTTTGCCCATCCCAATGGCCATCATCTTCATCAGGCCACTTTCGATAGGTCCCTCAAATTCGGTATGTGGTTTGACTCTATTAACCACAATAATTCCATCTGCCTCTGCTGCATGTTTGTCTACTAAGACAGGAAATCCAAAAGAAGACCTCCCAATCTCTACAACCTCCATAGAGGAAAGAATAGGGGCGCCAATGGAGCTTTCTGTTATTTTGAGGCTCTTTAGAACCTCGAGTTGGCCTTCGGAGGTACCCCCTCCATGGCTGCCCATGGCTGGTATGAGAAAAGGTTTGGCTGAATTCTCTTTTAAGATGTGCACCAGATGCTTTAAGATCCTATCAATATTGGCTATCCCGCGACTCCCCGCGGTAATGGCAATATGGGCTCCCTCCTTTATCAGGGAGTTGATCTGGAGGGAGTTCAGCTCCTGACTTAAAGTTTCTTCGATATTATCTGTCTTAGGCACGTCGAAAATCTGACGTATTCGATACATCTTCGGGTAATTCATTTCCCATCCACCTTATAATAAGTAAGCTAAAGTTTAAAGTGTCTAAAGCGAGCTAAAATTGTGGATTGAAATTTTTTTACCTTTAGGCACTTTAGCCCTGGCCCAGACCTGGTAAAATATAACTTAGCAAAGATAAACCAGGATTGGTGATACATCATAAGCAAGCATATATTCAAATCACGTCGCACCAGGGCAGGCTCACTTTAGGCATTTTAGGCACTTCCTTTATTTGATCATTAAGCTCGGCAGAAAGGTGATTAATATTGGCTGGGCTTGTAGCATAACGATAAATTATTTGTCAACAAGCTAAAGGTTAAAGCCAATTACCGTGAGTTTTATGCAACAAGGGAAATATGTTTTGTCTCATTACATTATTCATAAGGGTAATTAGGTGATTTCATGCTTTCCCTATATGTTGCCATCTCCTCTTCTGTCATCAGGCCTTTCTCCTTGTAGTACTTCCTTGCCTCTTCTAAGATTCTTTCTACATCCTCTCCCTGACTGGGGGTCAAGGGCGTTGGCTTGTGGGTCGCCAGTATTTCTTCCATTCTCTCCCTGGCATAATCAAGACAGGTCTTCTTGCCTGTATTCATCCATTCAGGGTAGGTTAACCTATCAGCTGCCTTTGGCATGAATTGTTCCAGCTTCCACCATTTTCTAGTATGTTCTTTGTCCAGGAAATGGCCTGGAATTGGGCCAACCTCCTTTATTAGGTCTACTGCTAATGTCTCATCATTTACAGTGATACCTTCCATGAAACGCCCTACCATGCCTGCTGAATCGTCGTCCAATATGGCCTGAATCGGGTGGTGTGTAAGTTCACCATGGACACTGCCGTGATATAGCAGGGTGTTTGCCCCAGATAAACCTGCTGTGAAAATACGGAATGCCTTTTCGTAGCTGGATTGATAATCAGGCATCTTTGCATTAGGATAGGCAGTAGTATCATCTAAGGGGATCCCATATTTTTGAAATATCTGATTAGATGCCGCGTTATGCAAGCAAATCTCTATACCGCCAAAAGCAGGAGCCCCTGACCTCATATTCAAAGAGGCAGAAAAATCCTTAACCAGGACCCTTGTTCCTGGCCTTATCAACTGCGCCAGTACGAGACCAGCTATAACTTCGGCATTGTTAGTTACTATTCCT
>JAUWZC010000154.1 GCA_030615565.1 Desulfobacteraceae bacterium
GCAGGTGTGATGGCCCTTGGTTTGGGCATGGATTTGAAACCGGTCAAATCCTATGCCCAGACATTGAAGATCAGGTATGCAAAAGAGTCCACCACAATCTGCCCGTATTGCGCAGTAGGCTGCAGCATCATTGTTCACACAAGCAAAGGTGCGTCAGGAAAGGTTATCAATACAGAGGGTGATCCTGACCATCCCATAAATGAAGGTGCCCTCTGTTCCAAGGGTGCGGCCCTCAGTCAACTAATTAACAATAAAGATCGGTTAGTAACGCCCCTTTACCGCAAGTCTTATAGCCATGCGTGGCAGAAGGTTTCCTGGGATTGGGCCCTTTACAGGATTGCCCTAAATATTAAAAAAACCAGGGATGCTACATTTATCCGCAAGAACAGTAAAGGCCAGGTGGTTAACCGGACAGAGGCGATAGCCAGCGTTGGAAGTGCTGCCCTCGACAATGAGGAGTGTTGGCCCCTGCAGGCAATGATGAGGGCTTTTGGACTGGTCTATATCGAGCACCAGGCCCGTATCTGACACAGCGCCACTGTTGCGGCTCTGGCAGAGTCGTTCGGACGCGGTGCAATGACCAATCACTGGATCGATCTCAGGAATAGTGACTGTATTTTAATCATGGGTTCCAATGCGGCAGAGAATCATCCAATCTCATTTAAATGGGTAACCGAGGCCATGAAGAGGGGGGCAAAGCTGATTAGCGTTGATCCCCGATTCACACGGACCTCTTCAAAGGCGGATTTTTATACCGCATTGAGATCCGGGACAGATATCCCTTTCTTAGGCGGGATGATCAAATACATCATTGAAAACAACAAATACTTTAAGGAATATCTGGCCGAGTATACCAATGCCGCATTTATCTTGAGCGATAAATATGACTTCAATGATGGCCTCTTTTCCGGTTACGATCCCAAGACCCGCAAGTATGACAAGAGCATGTGGGCCTTTGAAAAGGATGCAAAGGGCATTCCAAAGAAGGATAGAACCCTTCAGGATCCTCGCTGTGTATTTCAGCTACTAAAAAAACACTATAGCAGGTACGACCTTGATACAGTAGTGGAAGTTACCGGTACCCAAAAAGAGGATTTGTTAAAGGTCTATGAGATGTATTCAGCCACCGGGCAGAAGGGAAAGGCCGGTACCATCATGTATGCTATGGGCTGGACCCAGCATACTGTGGGTGTCCAGAATATCCGGGCCATGGCCATGATCCAGTTGTTATTAGGGAATATGGGCGTTGCTGGTGGCGGTGTGAATGCCCTGAGAGGTGAGTCGAATGTTCAGGGCTCCACTGATCACTGCCTCCTCTATCATATATGGCCTGGCTACCTGGCTACCCCAAGCACCAAATGGCCTACCCTTGGTGACTACCTTAAGAGGAGGCCCAAGAGCGGTGATCCATTGAGTGCCAACTGGTGGCAGAATGAGCCCAAGTATATGGTGAGCATTTTAAAATCCTTTTTTGGCAAGAATGCTAAGAAGGGAAATGAGTTTGGTTACCAATGGGTTCCCAAGCTGGACGCTGGCAAGGACTATAGCTGGCTCACCATCTTTGATGAGATGTATAAGGACAATATAAAAGGCTTGTTTGCCTGGGGTATGAACCCCGCTGGTTCTGGTGCCAATGCTAACAAGACAAGACAGGCATTAACAAAGTTGGATTGGCTTGTCAATGTTAACATCTTTGACAATGAGACAGGCTCGTTCTGGAAAGGTCCAGGGATGGATCCCAAAAAGATCAAAACAGAGGTCTTTATGCTGCCATGCGCTGTATCAGTAGAAAAAGAGGGTTCCATAACAAACAGCGGTCGCTGGATGCAGTGGAGATATAAGGCAGCCGATTCACCAGGAGATGCCAGACCGGACGGTGATATTATGACAGATCTCTTTAAAAAGGTAAGATACCTTTACCGCCGGGACACAGATGCAGTCTTCCAGGAGCCTATCCTGAATCTGAAGTGGGACTACACAACCCATGGTGAGTTTGATGCCCACAAGATGGCCAAGGAGATCAACGGCTATTTCCTGAAAGATGTGACCGTCAAAGGCAAATCTTTTAAGAAAGGTGATCTGGTTCCCAGCTTTGCCTATCTCCAGGCAGACGGCTCTACCAGTAGTGCTAACTGGCTCTACTGTAATTCATACACAAACAAAGGGAACATGGCTGCCAGGCGCAAGAGGGAGACCTCAGGCATTGGCTTGAATCTTGAGTGGGCCTGGTGCTGGCCTGTAAACAGGAGAATCCTTTACAACAGGGCATCGGTAGATAAATATGGAAAGCCCTGGGATAAGGAGCATCCTGTCATCAGGTGGAATGGTGCAAAATGGGTCGGTGATGTTCCGGATGGTGGCTGGCCACCAATGCTAAAGGCGGATGGCACCCCGAATCCCAAGACCAAGTATCCGTTCATCATGAAGGCTGAGGGTTATGCTAACGTCTTTGGGCCAGGCAGGGCTGATGGACCTTTCCCGGAGCACTACGAACCTCTCGAATGTCCAGTGGAGAAAAACTTGTTCTCCGGTCAGCTTATCAATCCAACGGCACCCATCTACGAGACCGACATGGATGCTTACAGGACATGCGATCCCAGGTATCCCTTTGTATGTACAACCTACAGGGTCAGTGAGCACTGGCAGACCGGTGTTATGACCAGATGGCAACCATGGCTGTTAGAGGCTCAACCCCAGCTCTTTGTGGAGATGAGCCCCGAACTTGCCAAGCTAAGAGGGATAAAGAACGGAGAAAAGGTGATTGTGGAGTCAGCCAGGGGAGAGGTAAAGGCTGTGACCATTGTTACCAGGCGATTCAGACCTTTTAAGATTCAGGGTAACGTGGTCCATCAGATAGGGCTGCCATGGCATTATGGATGGGTCCATCCCAAGGATGGTGGTGATTCTGCTAACCTGCTGACACCATCAACTGGTGATCCGAATACCAGGATTCCTGAATCAAAGGCCTTTATGGTTAACATCAAGAGGATATAAGGAGGTGATCTGATGGAAGGAAAGGCATTTTTTATTGATACTACGTTATGTACCGGATGCAGGGGTTGTCAGATTGCCTGTAAGCAATGGAATCAACTCCCGGCTACCAAGACCGAAAACTGGGGAAGTTACCAGAATCCCAAAGATCTTTCATTTTACACATATAAACTAGTACGGTTTTTTGAAGATATAGGCGGTGATGGCAAACCTGTCTGGTATTTTTTCCCGGATCAGTGCAGGCATTGTGTTGATCCACCTTGTAAAGAGATACCAGAGGACCCGAATGCTGTTATTGTTGATCAGCTTACAGGTGCGGTTCTTTACACTGATAAACTGAAAAAGGTGAACAGTGAAGATATGCAGGAGTCCTGTCCCTATAATATACCCAGGGCTCAACCAGGAACTGGATATATGTCAAAATGTACTATGTGTGTTGATCGGGTCGAAAATGGGCTTCTACCGGCTTGTGTCAAGACATGCCCAACAGGGGCCATGACTTTTGGGGACCGGGATAAGATTATTGCCCTGGCCAAAAAGCGTCTGGCTGAGGTGAAGGGTAAGCTCCCAAAGGCAACATTGTCCGGTATTGAAGATACCAGGGTTTTCTATCTCCTGGCTGATAAGCCTGCCAAGATTTATGAATATGCTCAGGCAACAATAACACCAGGAGGGATAGACAGAAAGGCGGCCTTAAAGCGGATTGCCAGGCCCTTGAAAGAATTATCAAAGGAATGGCAATTGCTTCATAAGTTGGCCAGTTAAGAGAAATACCCCTAACAAAAAGGGTGCCTATCTAAAGGGCACCCTTTTTGTTTTAGTTTTCAATTCCAAGCTAAGGTAAAATCCTTATGTCCGATGAATTATTAAATCAAATAGATCGGTTTATCCAAAAGAGGCCTATGTACAAAGAGGCCTTATCTGTTTACAGGGATATAGTGATTTTTCTTAATGAGATTGAGCCTGAGATCAAATATGAAACGAAAGACGAGGTGGTTCATGAAATTAAGGTAAAAGAAGGATTTCCTTTGTTTTCAAGAGAGGATTTACCCCTTGATCTAAAAGCTGCCTCCTCATTATTCGAACGTTTATTGGAGCATTTGACATCAAAAAAGAGGAAAGATAAAAAGGCCTTGGAAAAGACCTTGGATAGGGCTCGAGCTGACTCAAATTGGATTAGGAAGATTATTAACGCCTTTCTTTCCAATGATGAGTCAACCGTTGCCCGTATGGCTAAAGAAGTGACTCTAGAACCAATGGTCCTTAAATTTTTAACACATATGGCCTTAAAGCCCTCCTTGAATTCCCTAAAAGAATCGGTTGGTGAAAGGATTGAAAAGGATAGTTGGAATTATGGCTATTGTCCTTTGTGCGGCTCCTCTCCGGATATGGCTTATTTAGGTGAGGAGGGAAAGAGATTTCTCCATTGTGAATTATGTGGCTATGAATGGTACTATCCAAGACTAAAATGCCCCTTTTGCGAGAATGATCAACCTAAAAAGCTCGGATACTTTGTAAGTGAGGAAGAGGAGGGCTTTAGAGTTGATTTCTGCAAAAAATGTAATCGCTATATTAAGACATTAGATATGAGGGTTATTGAGCAGCCAGCACCACTGGAGCTGGAAAACCTTATTACTTTGCACTTAGATATGCTTGCCCATGAGCAGGGATTTAAAACTCCCTCTACCTAACAAAAACCTCATGCCTTATAGTCCAGTCGCCCTTGTCTTTGAGGCAATAAACCCACCTTTTTTTATTCCATACACTATCTAATAAAAATAAATTACTAAAGTATTTCTTAGGGTTATTTTTTCTCATTTTTCTTGACATAATTAAAGATAAAATGATAAACGAGCACCCGAAAGCGCAATCTTTCCTCGTTAGTAAAGAAAGCTTCGCTATTTATATTGGGGTTCACCAACCCTTTAGAATTACACATGCGCTGCCTCCTACTGGGGATTTAACAGGCAGGCAAACTCAACAAACACAACAAACCTCAAAAGGATAAAAAGCCCATGTTCTATGACATCAGCCTATATATCTGTTTAGCAATCTTTATTATTGGCCTGATCTATAAGATATATACCTGGCTCTCTCGTAAAACAACTTTAGAGACAAAAGATATATACACATCAAAAAGGCTCTCATCAGCAATTAAAGGTATAATTTTAACTATATTCAGTGCAAAGATCCTGACCCTGATAAAGGTATTTTTTCTTGATATAATCTTCCAGAGAAAGGTGTTCAATGAAGACTTCTTTAGATGGTTAACCCACATACTCATATATGTGGCATTCATGCTCCTGCTTCTAATGCATGCCCTGGATAAATTCATTACCTCCCCCCTATTTGCCAACTACTCTGCTACCCTCAATCCCTTTCTCTTTTTAAGAGACCTATTCGGTGCCTTAGTGATAATCGGTATGTGTATGGCCATATACCGTAGATTCATCCTTAAACCCCCCCGGCTAAAGACAAATCCCATGGATACCTATGCCATAATAATACTGGCCATTATTATGCTCACAGGCATTATCTTAGAAGGCACAAAGATAGGATCTTACTC
>JAUWZC010000034.1 GCA_030615565.1 Desulfobacteraceae bacterium
CAGACATTCATCTATCTGATACTGTATCTTGCTTTATACATCTTGCGCCAATCTTGCGGGCTAATATACTCTTCTCCTAGATACCACATCCCCCGCCCAGACGACTTCGCTTCCTTTTCAGCTTCAAGATAGGGAACAATATTAAATCTTTCCGGATACTTTTCGCGGTATACCTCAGCAAGACCCCGCTTGACCATCTCTATGTTAATATTTTTATCCTTCAGATAAATTTCCCCAATGAGATGATTAAAAGGGTAAGGGCCTAATCCATAACCTTTAATATCAACAATCTTGTTGAGGATTAACTTCTTTAAATATTTCTTTGCCTCTTGTCCATAGGGTTGTCCTCGCTGCTGTTTTCTAGAGCCAATCTCAGGTGCATCGATTCCGGCTAACAGGACATAGATGATAATATCATGTCCTTCGGCCATTATGGTATCACCATCATAGACCCTGGTGACCTTGAACTGACCAGCCAATGAGTGAGTGTAGAGTATTAGGAGGAAGGCGATCATAATGAAGACTGTTTTGATGGATTTATTCATGCTGAGCCCTGACATAGCCAATCCTCCCCCATAAATATCTCTTTTCACTCTTTCCTCTTTAGGATACTGAAAGATCAACAAAAAGCAATACTAAATTGTTTGGTAGATACCCACGGACTTACGCCCGTGACACTTGGCCCTCAAGCGCGGGCTTGAGGTCTTTAATCCAGCAATTTTCAAAAAGTATTATCCTATTTTTTGAAATATTTGCAGACAAAAGGATCCAGCTATTAGTTTTATATTGGAAAAAGGGTTAAAAAAAGTATAATATTAATGTTAATTGTTTTGGAAAAATTTTAACATTTTCGAGGTATGAGACGAATTGATAAAAAAACTAAATTCTTATTTAATATAAACAGCAAAGAAGTTTTCGGATGATCCAGCTAATAAAAATAATATCACCAGACTATCTATGGAAACAATTACTTGTTAGCTTTATTGTAGGCCTGTTTTCGATTGCCCAGTCCGGGGCTCACCAGTTCTATTTTACCGCCGCCCTTTAATGCCCCACCCGGGAGGGTGGGGATGGAGGCGGCTAATGAATTATTTCCTTTTTTCAAGCCCCGCCCGGAAGGGCGGGGTCGTTGACTTTCGAAAATTTTGTGATTGATTTAAATTATAGGCTCACAGGAACTGTCGCCGTCAAGCACATTATAGCAACCGGGTTTTTTGATGACGGGGCTGCAACCCTGACGGCGGGATACATAGCCGTAAAACTGAAATAAGCTGATTCTAATAATAGTTCAAGTGCGGACAGCCAAAACAGCTACTCGTTTCGTTTTTCGGTCACATCTATAGCCTTTTTTCACGTTACCTTAGCCGTTACTGATACGGGCCCTGTCAAATTCCCACTTTTCAGAGCGGGACTCGTCACCCTAACCGTTACCTTCTTTATAATGAAATAATCTTTGATATCTTTTCCTGGACCTACCTTTCCAATTCCCCTTGTGATATGCATCTGAAATTATGAGAGGTAATATAAGAGTTGCTTCACTCCATACAATCTGCTCAAACCTTTTATCAATCTTACCCCATGAACATGCCTCTTTCAGCGTTGACCCTGAAAGGCCTCCATCTCTTTCGTCAGCAACAGTAATCTGTATCGCATACTTATGCATAGGCCTTTCATTTCCTAAAACATCTGCAGCTACTACAACATCCTGGGCAAAGTTCTTTGACACCCCACCCCCTACTATAAAAAGGCCTGTATCTTGGCAAGCAATCTTGATCTCTGTCAGCTCCTTGAAATCCCGGACAGAATCAATGGCAACATGACGGTTTGGATTTTGCTGCTGATGGAAAATAAGACCAAGCCCGGCGCTAGAGTCTGAAAAGGCCGGAACAAAGATTGGAACATCATATCTAAAGGCCTCTAAAATAACGGAGTTCACTTTTGCGTAATGTTTCTCAAGATAGGCTCCCATTTCCTTAATAAATTCCCTTGATGAATAAGATCGTTTCGGTAGGCTATCAGCAATTTTTGCAACCGTTAAATCGCACTTCCGCAATTCATCCTCATTAATATATGTATCGTATATTCTATCGATATGAAGTTCTCTTAAACGATCATCATCTGCTGTAGAATCACCTAAATAATGATGGTATCCCATACCCTCAAAGAAGTCCTGATCTACTATTATTGCACCGGTTGAGACAATTACATCCACCATATTTTGTCGAATCATATCTGCTACAACATTTTTTAATCCTGCACTAAAAAGGGAACCTGCAAGAGTAAGAATTATGGAGCAAGGGTCATCTTTTAACATCCTGTTAAAGATAGCGGAGGCATTGTGTAGGTTTCTGGCCTGGAATGCCATTCTACCATATGCCTCAATAATGGGTCTTGCATCGAATGATCGGATATCTATATGCTCAATGGTCTCTTTTAGTAGTGATTTTTTATCCATGGGAACAAGGAAATATTTTATGCGATGTGCGATAAAAAGTATAGAATGTAAAATGCAAATCGCATATCTCAATACACAATTAAATTATTTATAACTTTTTAGTTATTTGAAAAAATTGATCCTATTTGAAGGGGATGATGTTTTTTTGAAGTGACTGGCGGCCCGCGACGATCTCGGCCGAGTCGGAGGACGCTGTCTTTTCGTGACTTATCTGTGGGGGAAACCGCAGTCCCGCCATCAGCGGGAAATGCGGAGCCCCGCCCTCAGGCGGGACATAGATAAGTCTATGAAAAGACCAGTCCGTGAGACTTGGAACGAAAGAAAAGGCATCATTCCCTATTTGGCCAGTGCCATTTTTAAAAAATTTAAATTGTTAAAGTTATTCAAGGTTAACACAACAATCAACTATCTAGTATCAACGGGTATTTCTCGATTTTTAAATATATAACTCAAGAACTTATATACTAGTTTGGCAGCCATAAAATCAGGTGCCTTATTATGTTTATTTGGCATAAATTCCACCACATCAAAGCCAACAACATGCCTCTCTTTAGCCACTTTCTCTAAAAGTTCGATAATTTGATACCAGCCAAGCCCTCCTGGCTCTGGAGTTCCTGTAGAAGGCATTATGGAAGGATCAAATACGTCCAAGTCAATGGTTACATACACATGAGAAGATAAAAGCTCAACTACATTATCAACCCAATCATTTCTAAACAAGATATCTCTGGCAAAAAAAACCCTTGATGTATCCAATCTATCATATTCTTCCCTGTCTATAGACCTGATTCCAACCTGTATCGCTGAACATAGTTCCTTTATTCTTGCCATTACACAGGCATGATTAAAAGGCGAGCCATTGTAAGATTCTCTAAGATCGGCATGTGCATCAAGTTGTAGAACGCTAAGGTCTGAAAAATATTCTTTAATCCCCTGGACGGCCCCTGGGGTTATTGAATGATTGCCCCCCAGCATGACAGGGAATTTGCCGTCTTTGATAAAGGAGGAAAAATTTTGCCTAATAATCCAGGTTAGATCCTCAGGAGATTTTGGAAGACGGGATAACTGAAAAGTATGTATTCCATACAAGTGGACCTCTATATCTGTCTCAATATCATATAACTCTACGTGTGCTGAGGCCTCAAGTATTGCATCTGGACCTAAGTTCGCCCCTTTTTGCCATGTAGCTGTATAATCATAGGGAACAGGCAGTATTATAATTTTTGCGGACTTATAATCTGTAGAAAGCGAGTCCTTTCCTCCAAAGGGAATATCATTCACGGTGCAGCCTGTGCCAAACGGAGATCTCTTGAAAAACCTGTCCCCCTTTCAATCATGTAAACCTTCGGCTTCTTAGAGATAAATGCCTCTATAATAAGATCTCTGGCCATATTGGTATTAAAAGGTTTACATGAGAAAAGATCTACAAAAGCATAACATTTTTCTACGAAGGTATGAATTGATAAATGGCTTTCAGCTATAACTACAAATCCAGTTATTCCCTTGTCTTCAGGAACAAGGCCAATATAAGGAAATACATAAGGTTGAGTGATCTTAGCCATCCCAATCTTATCAGGAATGGTGTTGAGAAAGTTAAAGATGAAATCAAGGTCATTGATCCTTTCTTGATCACACTCAGATAAATCCAGCATAAGATGGGGTCCAAAATAGGATTTCTTGTTCATAGCACATAAACCCTCCCTCTTAAAAAATAACGTAAAATGTTGCGCCAATAATACACAAAATTAAATTTCTCTCAACAATTTTTTTAACTAAACCCAAATCCCCCTCAACTCTAAGGTAAATAATAGGAAATCAAGCTATTCAAAATGATAAATACCTGGAAAGAATTAATGAAAAAAAATAACTCCCCATTGCATTAAGTTGCTATATTTGTTAAATTAAAAATAATGTAGATACATTTTTCTATTATCCTTATCCTAAGAGAGTCAAAATGAAGGGCATCAGAAGCCAGACATCATTAATCATACTGATTATATTATTTTCCCTATTTTTGCCTGCTAAAGCTGATAATGACCGGCTGATCATTGATAACTTTTCCAAGGGCGCTGACGAAAAAGGAGTTCCCCTTGACTGGGAGCTTAAAGAAAAAGAGGGAACTCCCATCTTTAGATTGGAAAAGGAAGAAGATATATATGTCTTACATCTTATAAGCGAGAAGAGTTCATTTGGGTTAACAAAAAAGATAAATATAGATATCAAAGAATATCCTTATCTTAATTTCAGATGGAAGGTAATAGAGCTACCCAGGAATGGCGATTTCAGGAAAAAGGAAACAGATGATCAGGCTGCCCAGATCTATGTCGCCTTTGGCAAGTTCAAGCTTACCGCCAAAATAGTAGGCTATCTGTGGGAAAACAAGGCGCCTAAATTAATAACTGGCATTAGTCCTGCCTGGAGTAAAACTCGCTTAATTGTTTTAGAGAGTGGGCCTGAAAAAATAGGGAAATGGGTTTGTGAAAAAAGAAATATCTATAATGATTATAAAGAGCTTTTTGAAAAAGAGCCACCCAAAGCAAAACTCATATCTATATATATCAATTCTCAGCATACAAAAAGCAGGGCCGAGAGCTATTTCGGAGAAATATATTTTTCAAAGAAATAGGTTTCTTCCAAAAAATCCCTTAATATATCACCTACAATTAATCCTTTTTTGGCCATTAAAGTCTTTTTTTCATCTTCCAAAAAAAGAAGTTAGTCTACGCATTTAATAAACCAATTCGGTTAAGGTCAGGAAACTTCTTGACAACAATAGAAAAAAAATCGTAGGTAATCTTGTATGTTATCATTTATTGATAATCAACCTTTATTAAGGAGGGGACAATTGAAATCTAAGGCTATTTATTTAGGTCTTTCTTTGTTTTTCGCTCTTTCTTTAACCCTATCTTCATCCATATCAGCAGGCAAAAAAGCCACACATATAGTTAAAAAGGGTGATACTCTTTGGTCAATCTGTGAAAAATATTACGGTGATCCTTATCTCTGGCCAGAGCTTTGGGAAATGAATCAATTCGTTACTAACCCCCACTGGATTAGCCCTGGAGATGTCATAACACTTTTTGAGTACAAAGAAAAAAAATTAAAGCCTGTTAAAAAGGTGGTTAAACTAAAAAAACAGCCTGTGAAGATAAGAAAACTAATGGGAATAGATGTTTCAAGTCTTACCAATACAAAAGCTCTCGGCCTTCTTCTGCATGAAATGATTGTGCCATGGGGTAAGATATTTGACTTTGAGGCCGAAAAGATACTGCTTAGTAAAGATGATACAGTTTATGTGAAGATGTATAAAGAAGATATCAAGCCCGGAGACAAATTTACCATCTACAGTATCTCAAATCTTATTAACCATCCCTTGACCGGAGAAAAATTTGGATACATTTATTTCTTTAAAGGAATACTGGAGATGGGAAAAGCTCAGAAAGGCTACCATATTGCTAAAATAAGTGAATCATTCAAAACTATTTACAAAAATGATCTCCTTATACCCTATCATCCGGTTTCCTCTTGTGTACTCCCAATTCCATACCAGGATAATATTACTGCCCATATTGTGGCCGCAAAAGACAAATTAGAACTCCTCGGTCAGTATTCTGTTGTCTATATTGATGCTGGTTCTTCTAAAAATGTCCAGGAGGGCAACATCTTTGAGGCTATACAGGAAAGAGAATCTATTTCTGAACCACTAAAAAAAGAGACGGTTGCCCTGCCCCCCGCTATTCTTGGAAAAATCCTAATCCTGAAAACCACTGAAAATACCTCTACAGGAGTAGTATTTTGGGCATCTAAGAACTTCACGAATGGGATTAAGGTCAGACCTAAGAGCTGGCACAAGCAACTAAAAGAATTGGCCAATTTACCAACTTGCCCTTTTAAATAGCTTGAGGTTAAAATTTGCTACAAATATGTATTGCAAAGTATGAAGGATATGGATTTCTATACAGGTTTTACTCAGAACCTCAAGCTAAGATTTGAGCACACCTTATCATCGTAAAATTCTTTTGAAAAAGAGACTCAAATCTAATTTAACAGGGCCTTTCCTATTGAACAACTATTCACTTAGAAAATGATTCTGTAGGAGTTGGTCTGAGCTTCTTTCTCCTCCAGCCCTAATTTGGAAAAGATTTTTTCTTACTGTTCCTTTTACATCTTACCTGCAAGCACAAAGAGTTCATTCAAACGCTCTTTCCCTTCTTCAATATCCGATAGCTTATTTCTTGTTGCCCTTTCCCCTAATTGGCCACTATCATCCATTATTTAGACTAAGAAATCATGTATCTTTTAATTATCCCCGGAGAGGGCTTTTAGTTCCTGATACCATTTCTTGTTCATGCTTTCCATAAAGGCCAGGAGTTTTTTGGCTGTTTTCTCAAAGGCCTTGAATGTTTTTTAAACTCTTCAGCTGCTAAATCAAGCTCGTCTTCAGTTGACTTTATATTCATTTGATCTTCTATAGTCTTTAATACATGTTTTCAATTTTAAAAACATCAGGGCTTTTATAGTCCGAAATTTGAAGACCTATAGGTGTCCAGCTGAGTGAGATACTATACTATTGGTAGATTTATATTTTCAGGAGAAGCAATCAGTTAAAAAGAATTGGGTGAGTGAGCAAAAGATATACCATTTTTGTCACCAGAAATAAAAGCTAACATCTCGTTTATATTAATATCAAGGCGATGAACGTCATGCTATATAAAAAAAAAGACTCAAAAACAAGAATATTTGAGAGAATTCCTAGAAATACACACAGCCCTATAAAGGTTTTTTCCATGGCTTTAATAGTGTCCTAAGCCTAACTCTTATGGTAGCAGATCTGGGGCCAATGAGCGGATCATATCGTCCACGTATTCCGGCGGGAAGTGGTCTCCCCTGTAAAGGAGAAGGGCCTGGGGCAGGCAGCTTAGGAAGGCGGCAACTACGTCTGGATCGAAGTGGGTGCCTGCCTCTTTTTTCAGGATAGAAATTGCCATTGGCAGGGGCATGGGGTCGCCGTTCAAGGTCTCTCCGGAGGCGTACTTAGGGTAATCCCTCCTGGAGGTCAAGGCGTCAAATACGTCTGCCACTGTCATGATCTTGGACCCCAGGGGCAATTGGTCGCCAGTCAGGCCATCCGGATAGCCTTGACCATTGACCTTCTCATGGTGGTGCACAGCTATATCAGGGACCTCCTGCATGCCCTTGGGAAAGTGGAATTTATCCAGGATGGCCTTTGTCTTCACAGGATGAGTGTTCATCTCGGCCCGTTCCTCAGGGGTAAACTGGCCATTCTTTAATAAGATGGCATCCCGGATGCCTATCTTGCCGATATCGTGAAGGATGGCTGCGTACTTTAGGGTCTCGACTTCATCTTTACTCAGACCCATTTCCCTGGCAATCAACAGGGAATAATCAGTAACCCGTTGAGAGTGGCCGGCCGTCAAAGGGTGTCTGGCATCTACCATAGCAGACAGAGTGCGGATGGAGCTGTTGAAGGAAAGGAGAAGTTCCTCAATCAGAAGAGAGTTCTCCAGGGCGATGCCCACCTGGGAGGTCAGAGCTTTCAAAAAAATCTCATCCTCAGAATCGAAGCGCTCTTTACCCTTCTTGTTAATCACCTGGAGGATGCCTATCTTTTCGCCGACGTGGTTCTTTATGGGCATGCATAGGACAGACCTGGTCCGGAATTGGTGCTCCTGATCGAAGGTGCGATCAAAATAGGGCAACTCCCAGGCGTCTGCAACGTTGAGCATCTCACCCGACTCGGCCACACGGCCGCTTATACCCTTTCCCAGCGGCAGGCGGATCTGCTCGACCTGCTCAGCAACTTTGGTCCAGAGCTCATGCCTTTCCCAATCTATGATATAAAGGCTGGTCCTCTCGGCTGACATAGCCTCAGTCACTTTTCCAATGATGAGAGGAAATAGGCGGTCAAAGTCCAGTTCTGCGGTCAGGTCGTAAGCCACAGCAATCAAGCTGGACAGCAGCTCTTTTAGATGCTTTTGCTCAGCCAAGTGGTCCGTTGCTGTCTGGAAGATGGCATCGAAATACCGGATCAGGGTCAGGATCTCATTTTCTTCCTTGAATTCCTTTTCTTCTTTATAGATCTGGGCCGATTTCGATTTGACATCCTCTGTTAGAGCTTCCAATGAGCCGATCCATCGAGACATCAGGAAGAAGCTCAGAAGGGGAATCAAGAGTGCTGCCATAAGACTATAGGCAAAGATTTCTCTCAGGCTGTTTATCTGGTCTGGCGCGAGAAGGGGGAGGACGTACTGAAAGATAACAAATATTATGAGCAGAAAGGGCAAAAGAGAAGCTAAAACGAAAAATACCATGAAAATCCTTCTGGTCTTTTCCCCAGTCAAGGAAGTTGAAAATACCATCATACCCTCCTTCTTCAAATTTCTTCTGCGCTAAATATAGACTGTGGTCTGTGTAAATACGAGAAGTTATGCTTTTTTATGGGGCACAGCACAAAAGCCACAAATGAATGTAATTGTCCCCTTGCAAACCTTATGTTGGTGCTTTTAGAACACCTTCTTCCATCGTGAGCACTCTTAGATAGAGATTAACTTTTGAAAGAAGAAGACTTTTAAAAAATAGTATAAAATAACGTATTTTGTATGTCAAATAAAAATTAATACAATATATAGATGCGATATATTATTTGAACATTGGAAAACTTATACAGGGGAATTGCGGGAAGGTGACAGATTCTGCCATTTAAAATCAGAGAGAGAGTAGATATCGCGGTATATAGCAGTTAAGCTTGATGGGGCTCTAGATAACACCCTGGCTGAAATGGAGTGGAAATTGAAGCACAAGGCCAAAAGATGCCTGGGAGGGCAGTCTGTAAAGTAACTCGGGTAGAAAGGATAACAGAAAAATCGCGTCTTTCTCTTCTGTCAATGGTGTGTCTGTTCCACCATCATTCAGTTCAGTCCTTCTCGGAATTTTACTTAGAACCCAAATGCGCCGATTTTGCCTTTAAGAGCTTTTTAACCTTATCACTAAACCCATAAGGATATAAAGAAAACACATCAGAAAGCCTCTCCTCCAATCTATGATAAATCATCTCTGCCGTCGGATTGCTCCATGCTAAAAGCCAGTTAGCTTGTTTTCTAATACTGCTTCTCATTTTCATCTTTTCTATCTTGCCAAGTTTTGGAATAATGTTAATCTCATCCTCGAGCATATCAAGTATTTCTTTTACATCACGTGTATCGAAACGGGCCATAAACAACCTCTATAAACTCTATAAATCAAAATTTTTTCCTTTCAAGGAGAAATATGGAGATGCCCCCAAAAAGACAGAATCTCTCTTAAAGGAATGTTTCTCAATATACTATTTCCATAAAAACATACATCTGTAACCAGGGCATGACAATGAGGAGAGAGGAATTTGCACTCAGCTCAGGTGCCTTGTCCATCTTGCTGACCTAATGTAAGGTCAAGGGGGCCAACTTCTAGTACACCTTTTTCCTTAACCTTGCGCCAAGGTCTCTCAGGCCCAAAGCACTCATCACACCAACGGGTCCCCTGATTCAAGCTTTCTTCTAAGAGACGGCGATAGACCTCCAATTTTTCCCCATCCGCAGATGGGGGGATCCATATGGGTTCAGCATGGTAGATGGAAATGCGTGCAAAGGGTTTGGGGATCAGGAAGCGGTCCCAGGAATTTAGGGTCCAGCATCGGTCCATTCCCCAGAGGATAGGGATAAGAGGAACCTGGGCATTGTGGGCCATTATAACGGCTCCTATTTTCGCCACACGGGCAGGGCCTAAGGGCCCATCTGCCAATATGCCTCCTCTCTCACCTTCCTTGATTTTTTGGGTCATTTCTTTCAGGGCCTGGGAACCTCCCCTGGTTGATGAACCTCGAACATTTTTATGACCAAACAGGCTCACGAGCCGAACAGCATATTCTCCGTCACGGCTCTGGCTGACCATCACCGTTAAATCATGGTGGGCGAGGTAGCGGGCATGGTAGATAACCCGCTGATGCCAGGTGGCGTAAACCGCTCTTCCTTGCGATTGGGCGAGTGCCTCTGTCTCCTTTTCCCTTCCCTCCACTTTGATTACACGGCAGGAGAACAACAGAAGCTTGATTAGCAATGCGACCACTGGAGGGAGTACCTTCAAAAGAATCGGATCATACCAGCGTAATAGGGATTTTTCAGCAGATTTTGACCTCATTTTCCTCAAATAAATAATATGTTAGATTATTTTCTTGAATAATGCAAGAACATGGCCTTGCTGATCACTGAGAAGACAGGGCTCATCCCCAATATTAGATGATTTTCTCTATGCAAATACCCTGACCATCAGAGGAATAGCTACAAAGGTCCCCAACGAACTACCTATGTTCGTAAATGCCACAACCAGTAAAATCCGTGTGATCTTATTTTTCCAGAAGCCTTTCAGGGAAGATATGTCTTCAGACAGCCTCTCGAAATCCTTTACTTTTGGTTTCCCTAAAAAGACTTCTACCAGGCCAGCCACCCAGCCGGCTGCAATCATGGGATTTAGGGATGTAAGGGGGGAAGCGACAATTGCAGACAGAACCGTTATAGGATGGCCCAGTGCAATCGCTGCACCAAGACCTGCCAGGATAGCATTTGCCAGAACCCACCATTTGATCATATAGGTGCCAGTGGAGATTCCAGCATAGAAAAAACCTAAAATAATCAGACCAACTATGAAAACCGGGATGCCCCACTTCAGGAAACCTAAGACCTTGCCTTTGGGAGGCACTTGGTTAAGGGCTTCCAAATCTATATGCTTTTTCCAGTAGCTTTGAATGCCAGGAACGTGTCCGGCCCCGACTACTGCAACAATCCTTTTGCCTGGCGCAGTTCTGATCTTATGAGCAAGGTACTGGTCTCTTTCATCAATCAGAATGAGCCTTATTTCAGGAAAAGATTTTCCGATTTCTGAAAGGAACATCTCAAGGACATCCTTCCTTTTCATCTTCTCAATATCCTCTTCTTTAATGCTATCCATTTCCCCTACTGAAGTAACCAACTGGAACAACAACTTTATCTTTGTCCACAGACCCATAAAACGCCAGGTTCTTGATAGGGTTGTGCGTATATCCCTGTCAGCTAAATGAATACGGGCTTCCACCGACTTGGCTGCCTGGATGGCTCGCATAATTTCTTCGCCAGGCCTTATGCCCAATTTCTGGCCAATTTTCTTCTGGAAATAGGCAAGCATCAAATTGGACAGGAGGAGAAAGGCCTTTTTTTCCTTGATCACTTTAAGAAGATTTGTATTTTGCCATTTGTTCTTTTGCGTCATCGATTGATATCTGGATTCACAGAGTTCCACACAAACCACATCTGGCTTTTCCTCTTCAATGATCTGCTGTACCAACTCAGCACTTTCCCTGGATACATGGGCTGTCCCGATGAGAGTGATTTCTTTGTCTTCAAAAGTCAGGTGATGCTTATTGCAGTTGTTTATCATGGATATTCGGTGTATACTCCTTTTCCAAGGCGAAGGATGTAGAGATTTGCAAATACAGGTTTCGCCTATTATCATAATTCATACTGCTTTCCAAGTAGTTTTCTTCTATCTTTTGGCTAACTCTTTATGGAAGATAAACAGAAACAAAGTCAACGACCCCGCCCTTCCGGGCGGGCCTTGAAAAAAGGAAATAATTCATTAGCAGCCTCCATCCCCACCCTCCCGGGTGGGTCATTAAAAGGCGGCGGTAAAAAAGTATTGTCTTTGAATAGTCATTTCTTAATAGCAGGTGTGCAATGGATTTTAACATTCATTGTATTAGCATTCATAACGACGTTTAGCTTTGCAGAAAGCACTAAAGCCCTTGAGAAAACCTTTCCTTTTCATCCTGGTGAGAAACTGACATTTCAGGTTAGATGGAGTTTTATACCAGCCGCAGAGGCTGTTCTTGAGATCCTTCCAATAGAAACCATACAGGGTGTTAAATCGTATCATTTTGTGATGATTGCAAAAACTTACTCATTTATAGATCTTTTCTATAAAATCCGTGACAGAATAGATGCCTTTACAGACATAGAGATGACCCACTCAATCTTATATAAGAAACAGAAAAAAGGTAAAACCAAAAAAGATGTCGTTGTTAATTTCGATTGGAAAAAACAAGAGGCTCAATATTCTAACTTGGGGAAAAAGAGAAAATCCATTTCTATAAAACCTGGTTCATTTGACCCATTGTCTGTTTTTTATGCCTTTCGCCTACATGATCTGAAAGAAGATACAAAGATCCAAATCCCGGTCACTGATGGAAAAAAATGTGTGATGGGGGAAGCAACTGTAGTGAAAAGAGAAAAAATCAAGGTAGCAAACAGAACATATGATACCTATTTAGTGGAGCCAGACTTAAAGCATATTGGCGGTGTATTTGAGAAAGGTAAAAATACTAAACTGAAAATATGGGTCACAGCAGATACCCAAAGAATTCCAGTTAAAATAAAAAGTAAAGTAATAGTCGGAAGTTTTGTAGCAGAACTCATTTCAGCTGAGGGAATTTAATGAATCTTCTAAGGAAAAGAGGTTTTAAAAACTTTGAAGGGATAGTGTATGATATTACCTTCTGTGTTCAAATATCTATCTGCCGGCAGAGTCTTTTAACTTCATCCATAATCTCAGCACTATCAAGGGTTGTGAAGCGTCTATCTCTGTAAATTATCCTCCCATTTATTATAACATCTCTGACATCTCCTCCAGTAGCAGAATATACAAGCTGTGAGTATGGATTATACATGGGTGTCATATGTGGGGTGTTTGCATCAACGATAATAATATCAGCCTTTTTTCCTGTTTCAATGGTCCCTATTCTGTTTTCCAAACCAATGACCTTGGCTCCTCCAATGGTAGCCATCTTAAGTACGGTTCGGGCATCAATAATGGTTGGATCAAGGTTGGCTACCTTAGCCAGTTTTGAAGCGGTATCCATCTCAGTGAAAAGATCAAGATTATTGTTAGAGGCGCAACCATCTGTTCCAAGTCCTACGGTAACGCCTTTTTCCAGCATTTTTTCTACTGCTGCTAAACCTGAGCCAAGCTTCATATTGCTTTCAGGGCAATGGGCGATCTTTACACAACGCTTTGCTAAAAGATCTATCTCCTCTTCATCCAGGTAAATGGCGTGGGCAGCAATTAAATTGCTATTTAAAAGGCCAAGATCATCTAAATAAAAGACTGGCCTTAATCCTGTTTTTTTCTCTATTTCTTTGGCCTCATCGTGAGTTTCAGACAGATGTGTCTGAAGGGGGAAATCGAATCTACTGGATATGTCATAGGCCCTCAGCAATGTTTTTGCCGAGCAAGTAAGAGGGCTATGACAGAAAATCCCGGGTGTAATAAGATCAGAGAAATGTATCCATCTTTCTAAAAAGACCAGGGCAACATCCAGATTTTTATTAGGATCAGGAACACCTGGAGCAGGAAAATCAATAACACCCTGAGCCACAAGGGCACGTATTCCGGCCTTATTTATTGCCTTGACTATCTCATTAGCAAAGAAGTAACCATCAATAAATGTGGTAGTGCCTGATGCAATCATCTCTAAACAGGCAAGAAGAGATGCCCAGTAAACTGTATCCGGGTTGATGTATTTTGCCTCGGCTGGAAATATGTGCTCATATAGCCATTTCTTGAGGGGAAGATCATCTGACATGCCCCTGAAGAGTACCATAGGAGAATGACCATGGGTGTTTATCAGGCCGGGTAATATTATAGCATTCTCTGCAGTGATAATTTCATTTGTTTCAGGTATAGGACTATTATGACTGACAGAAACTTCCTCAATTTTATCACCAGAAATAATTACCCTAGCACCATGCATGGGCTCTTTCCCATCAACCATTGTCAAAAGGGTGCCCCCTTCTATTACGATATCAAAAATTTTTTTGTTTCCTACCATTTTTTTATGCTAATTAATCTTTTAATAGTAAGCTTAATTTATAGAATAAAATAATCGAAAGTCAACGACCCCGCCCTTCCGGGCGGGGCTTGAAAAAAGGAAATAATTCATTAGCCGCCTCCATCCCCACCCTCCCGGGTGGGGCATTAAAGGGCAGCGGTAAAAGTCTATTAGGCTGACATCAAGGAAATGTAAATATGGCCATTATAGCCCCTTTCAAGGGAGTAACCTATAATTTTGATAAGATAACAAATATTGAGAAGGTTGTAGCCCCACCCTATGATGTTATTTCAGATAGGGAACAGGATGAGTACTACAAAAAAGATCCCTATAATATTGTCAGGCTTATTCTGGGGAAGAGAAAGATGGGTGATTCTGATTGGGATAATAGGTATACCAGGGCAGCAGATCTATTTGAGAGATGGGATTCAGAG
>JAUWZC010000056.1 GCA_030615565.1 Desulfobacteraceae bacterium
CAGGGCCGGAAAGGGGCGATAGGGAAGAATGAAGGCGCGACATAAGGAAAAAGGCCAATTCGCGTCCCCATCGTCTAGCCAGGTCCAGGACATCGGCCTTTCACGCCGACAACACCGGTTCAAATCCGGTTGGGGACGCCAGCATTGTATTCGCAAGGCTTGGCTATAAAATCGGTCAGCCTTTTTGATTTTTGGGGCATTTTTCTGCTAACTTTTTCCTTAACAGACGCCCTACCCACTGTCTAGCCAGCTCCAGGGCATCCCGCCATCATTGCGGGATTGGGGACGCCTTTTCTGTTACGAAATGTTCTGGGTTTTGACTGGCATGACTTTCACATCGTTACCTAGCATTTTCAACACTCTTCTCCTTTTAGCTCATCAATAATATAGAAAATTTCTGATTTTAGGGCTTACAAGATCCCAGGTAAAGAATTTGAAAAACATAATGTTGTATGTTAGCCTTAGAAAGAGTACACTCGCGGTCCAGTCCATACAATTGAAAATTATTTTAGCATCTTGACGGAAATGGATTATGGCTAGCTTCGATAAATTGAAAATTCATTAAACTCTTTACAGATGGATAAGTAAAAATGCAAAAAACAAATACCGTCAACAAACTTGCAGAGCTGACAAAATCCATCAACTTTAAAGAATTACCATGCGAAGTTGTCAATCAGTCAAAGAGGCTCATATTAGATTCCATTGGTTGCATGCTTGGTGGGTCCATGCAGGACCAGGGCAAAAGGATCTTCAACCATTTCCAAGCAATGGGTGGAATCCAGCAGGCAACTGTTTTCGGTACAAGAAAGAAGGTACCCTTGAAGAATGCTATCTATATTAATTCCTATCTAGCCACCATCCTGGATTTCGACGACACATATGATGGCCATCCAGCGTCTACTATTGTGCCGGTTGCACTTAATTCAGGAGAATTGGATGGGATCTCTGGTAGAGACATTATCACATCTGTCATAGCGGGTTATGAAATTGGAATAAGAATATCTAATGGCATTAAACCCACTCCTGAGAGAACGCACAGGGTAAGGGGAATCAACACTTGGCAGATCTTTTGTGCAACCGTTACTGCAGCAAAACTCTTTGGTCTGAATCAGGATCAGATTGCTCATGCTCTGAGTCACGCAGCGATTCATGCACCGGTCCCGTCCTTAAGAAAATGGGGTTTCAAGAGCGGAAAAATCCAGTGGTTGAAAAACAATCTCGGGTGGACATCTTACGGAGGGGTGCTTTCAGCACAATTAGCTCAACTGTCCTTTATCGGAGATAAAACAATCTTTGATGGTCAGGATGGATTCTGGATTATGGCATCGTCTGACCAGTGTGATTATCTGGCAATAACAGAGCCTTTGAGCAATAACTACTATATTCTGAAAGTTCATACTAAACCTTATCCAGCTTGTCGTCATATTCATCCTACGCTCGATGCTGTCAAAACGATAGCAGAAAAAAGTAGTATCTCTGCTGACCAGATATCAAAAATAGATATTCATACTTTCTATGAGGTTGTTGATAACTACACGTTCTATCCGATTCTCCCTTTTGATGTACCCTACAGTGCACCCTATCTCATTGCTCTGCTCATTCTGAAAGTCCCTGTGGGGCTCTCCTGGTTTGACCTAGGGTTAATCGGAGATCAGCGGTTGAAGACTATAGCTCAAAAGATCAGCTTCCATGAATGGGAAGAAGCCAGTAAAGCCTATCCCCTGGTTAAAAGAGAACTCATGTCAAGAGCTGTTTTTTTCAGTAAAGGCTATGGTCAGGTGCAGAAAGAGGTAAGAATTCCTAGAGGAGATCCCCGCAATCCTATGACAGACAAAGAACTTGCAGATAAGTTTGTTTCACTTGCAAGCCCTGTTCTTGGTATGAAAAAGACCGAAGAAGTGAAAAGGATAGTATCACAGTTGGAAGAGCTCGATAATGTGAGAAGTTTAACCAATCTTCTGTCTATAGACAACTAATTAATTTGTAAGACCAGGGAAAACAAACAAGGGACGTGTTTTTTTACGTCCCTTGTTTGTTTCAAAGATCAGATTCCACTCATCTCTTATCCCACTGAGGAATTGGATACACAATACTCCCTGTTGCAACCTCCTCTGGATAGAGAAGCACCCATTTGTATCCTTCTTTTTCCCTTTGTACTTGGGTCACAATAAAGGGCATCAGTAGCTGCTTACCTGTTTCATCTATTTCATAAGGACCCGTCATGACAGTTATCTTGTTTGACAGATCAAGAGCTGCCTTCTTAATGGCAGGTGCGTCCAGGGATCCTGCCTTTTTGATCATCTCCTCCAGGATTACGCCCGCTCCATAGGCGAGAGATGTCTGAAAATCAGGTGGGTTTTCCGCCTTCGGGAACTTCTTATCGAATACCTTCTCGAACTCTTCGCGAGACATGCCTGCGTTGACTTTCCAATTGAGTTTTTTGTGATAAAGTGTGTGTCCGAAAATATAGAGACCATCATCCCCCAAGTCTCGCCATTGCGGCATTCCTGAATATACCATGTAAACATAAGGATACATCATGATTGCTTCTTTCATCTGGCGAATAATCATCATTTGCTCATCCATGTAAGCTGAGGCATAAAACGCATCCGGTCTCGATCGCTTTACCTTTTGCAGAAGGATGGTAAAATCTTTAGTCCCCCGGGAATATTTTTCATAGATAGTGACCCCCATCCCGATTTTCTCAGCCAGTTCTTTTGCATATTTCGCAAGTCCTGCAGGGAATGGCTCATCCACGTAAATGATAGCTAGTTTCTTGATTCCTAGAGTAGCCATATGATCTATTTCGGGCTTGGGCATCAAGGAAACGGGTGTCTCTGTTGCTGAAACGATATATTTGTAGCCCTGTGCATAAATGGTATCTGAGGCAGCAGACCAGATGATGAGCATCTTCTTGTATTTTTCTGTTATAGCAGCAGCTGCACCTGTCAGGGTTGAACCAAATGGGGCAAAGCAGATATCAACTTTATCCTCATTGATTAATTTTTCATAGAGCCGAACCACGGTCTCCTTATCACTTCGGTCATCGTAGTATATTAGTTTAACCGGTAGCTTTTTAGTACCCACAGGAATTCCACCTCTTTTGTTGACCTGATCGGCCCAAATCTGTGCTCCCTTAAATCCTTGTGCCGAAGCGAAAGTATAGGTACCAGTGGTCGAAATGGTGAGCCCTATTTTGATGACGTCCTTAGACCAAGCTGCTGATCCTGTTGCCAGAACTAGGCCAGCAAGAATTGAAATAAAAAGCGAAACAATTAAAAACCTTTTCATAGTTTTCCCTCCTTTCGTTAATGTAAAAACGGTTAAATAATTTTCACCTCCTTTCCCTCTAAGATTCGCCGGTCCTAACATAGACCCAACCTATAAAGAAGTTAAACAGTATCGTAATCAAGCCAATCCTGTATTATTCCTTTCAGGCCTCCAGCAAAATCCTTTCTTGAGCCACTTGCCTTATTTGTTCCCAATTCTAATACATAAATATAATCCGACATTTCAAAGGCCTGTCTAATGTTTTGATCCACCAGAACAACGGTCATTCCTTCATCTCTAAGATCTGCCACAAACGAATAGATCTCCCTGGCAATAATAGGGGCCAAGGTTGCTGTGGGCTCATCGAGAAGGTAGACTTTGGGCTCCGTAATGAGCCCCCTTCCTATTTCCAGCATCTTTTGTTGACCACCACTCAACATCCCAGCTTTATCATTTCTTTTGCTCGCAAGCACGGGAAATCTTTTATATACCACCTCTAAGGCATGAGAGACCCGACTTCGATCTCTCTTAAAAATCCATGCACCCAGTTTCAGATTTTCCTCCACTGTAAGGTCTGGAAACACACTTCGAGCCTGAGGAATATACGCCATTCCCTTTCCAATGAGTTCATAGGTTCTTGCGCCGGTAATATTTTCATTGCGGTAGAAAATCTCTCCCTTCTTAGGCTTCAAAAGCCCATAAAGGGCTTTCAAAAGTGTTGATTTCCCAGCACCATTAGGCCCAATAATTGCCGTAACCTGTCCTTCTTCAATAAAAATGGAGGCATCGTTAAGAACAATGATGTCACCATAGTAGGAAACGTCAATCCCCCTCGCTTCCAACAGTGCCATATCTATCTCCCCAAATAGGCCTCAATAACTCTGTCATCGTACTTGATGTCTTCAGGTTTGCCACGAGCAATAACCTTACCCAAATCAAGCACGATGATTTCTTCAGATAATGTGTACACAGACACGAGATCATGACTCACAAGAATAAAGGTTTTACCCATCTCACGGAGCCGCAAAATTTCATTGTGAAACATTGACTTAAGTACTGGATGTACACCGGAGAAAGGTTCATCCAAAAGCACCATATCTGGATCGAACATCAGAAGACGCACATATTCCAGAAGCTTCTGTTGTCCCCCAGATAGTTCATCTCCCAAGCTATCCTTTAACTCAGCCATGTTGACCCGTTCTAAATATTCCAGCGCTTTTTCTCTTAGGGATGAATCGGGCAACTCAGAATCAAGGACCGGTGCCATCAGATTCTCAATAATTGTCATTCTTTTAAAGATCCTTGGAACTTGGAAGGTTCTGCCGATTCCAGCGTTTGCAATCTGATGAGGTTTCATGCCTTGTATTAATTTATCTTTGTATCTGATCGTGCCGTTTTCCGGGACGTAAAACCCATTTATGCAGTTAAGGAGTGTTGTTTTACCAGACCCATTAGGGCCAATAAGACCAGTAATTGTCTCCTTTCTGATTTCCAAGAAGACATCATCTACCGCAATCAATCCGCCGAATTTTTTAGTTAAATTTTCAACTTCTAACAACATGTCAAATTCCAACAATGGCTTTACCCATGATTCCCTGAGGCCTGATCAGGATCATAACAATCAAAAGAACAAATGCAATAACCGGTGCCAGGGCGGTAGGCATGAAGATGGCTCCCACATTCTCTGCAAGGCCAAATAGAAGGCCACCCAATAGTGCTCCAATAGGGCTCCCCAGTCCGCCTAGGACGATAACGATAAAAGCTATTAGGGTGTAAGATTGCCCCATTACAGGCGTTATTGCCGGAAATGAAAGGATAACGAGGACTCCAGCCATGCCAACCAAAAACAGTCCGATACCGAAGGCGATGGATGAAATTTTGTGGGGATCGATGCCGAGAATAGAAACAGCCTCCCTGTTCTGAATGATAGCCCTAATAGCTTGCCCGGTGTATGTTTTGAACAGGAAAATGCTCAAAAGCACGATCGTGGCAACGCAAAAACCGCCACTTAAAATCCTCCCCATAGGTATGAACTGAGATCCTAAAGTAAAGGAAACCCTCTTGAATGGGAAGGGGATGCTCCTTGGGTCCGCTCCCCAAAAAAGGAGGATCACGGATGTAATGATAAGAGACACACCGAAAAAGGTCAAGAAAGAGGCTATTTCTGGATCCTCTGACCGCAGCAGACGGGGGACTGTGAGATAGTATATAAATAAACCGAAAAGAAAGAATATGGGTAATATGATTATTAAACTTTCCAGAACATTAATGCCAAACACTCGGGTCATCGAGAAGGCCATGTAGCTACCTATTATCATGAACTCACCATGAGCGAAGTTTACGACCCTCATGACACCATAGATGATGTTCATCCCCATGCCAATAAGACCATATATCAATCCAAGAAGGATGCCGGATATGATCGCTTGAAGGATAAGGTTTTTCATGGTAGTTTTTTTATGCTAACACAGCCCTCAAAGTAGGTTTCCATCTCGTAATAGAACCAACGATGCCTCGGGGGAAAAATAGGACAAGCGCAACAATAAAGATCCCAAGTACCATAAGATTCAAGATCGGGAATCTGGCCCAGATAAGGTCGTCCAAGATATACATAAAAACGGCTCCTACTATCGGACCTGTGATTGTCCCTAGCCCCCCAAACATGGCATAAACGATCGATTTTGTAGTGATCATCATACTAAACGAGGTATCCGGATCAATAATTGCTGTGTGCCAGGCCTCTATCCCTCCCGCAATAGACGGTATGAGGGCCGCCAGCATCCAGGCCTTCAATCGGCACATGGAAACATCGATTCCCATCGCCTCAGCAGCCTCGTAATCATCCCGGATACATCTCAATGCAATACCCAATCTTGAAATTGAGAGTTTCCAGACAATGAAGATAGTAACAATCATCAAAATAAACATACAATAGTAGCTGAACCTCGGTTTGTATGCAGCCGAAAGGGTTATGCCAAAACTTCCGCCAGCCCATTTCTCAGGGAGATTGGCGATGAGGATTCTCAATGCCATGGCACATGAAAAATTGACAATAGCAAAATAAATTCCTCGCAATCTAAGTGTTGGTGCGAAAATCAAGGAGAGGAGAACACCAGCACCGCCGGCAATCAGAATAGCTGCTGGAATCGGAAACCCCAACCGACTCCAAAAAACCGCTGTTACATAGGTGCCTAACCCGTAAAAGGCAACGTAACCAAAAGGCAGGTATCCGGTAAATCCATATATAATATTGAAGGAACTGGCCATGGTAATCCAAAACATCATATAAAAGATGAAAGCCGAAGAAACTGGCAGAAAAGGGACAGCACCCAAATAAACAATGGCTGCAACCAGTACTACCCAAATAATGAGCATCCTACCTTTCGCTACATAATCAATCATTTAGGCTTCCTTTTGGATCATAGATGATACTCCCTCACACGTTCACATATTTTTCCAGCTCCCACGAATGAACATGGGTGGAAAATTCCTTCCATTCCTTCTGCTTTATCTCAATAAATTTCTTCATAAGACCACTTCCTAGAGTGTCCCCAATAAGGGTATCCTTTTTCAAACATTCAAGAGCCTCGTTGAGGTTTCCGGGCAAATTTTCAATTTGCCGTTTCCTTTTTTCCTGATCAGACATCTCATAGATGTTCTCATTGATCGGGGGAGGGGGAAGAAGGCTCCGCCGAATACCGTCAAGGCCTGCTCCCAGAATGGCGGAAAAAGCCAAATAAGGGTTACAGGACGCATCTGGATTACGACACTCAACCCGGGTTGCCTCGGGATTGGAAACAGGAATACGCAACAAAACAGAGCGGTTGGTAAGTCCCCAAGAGACATAAACCGGAGCCTCCCACCCGGGAACGAGACGTTTATATGAGTTAACACTTGGATTTGTAATGCCAGTTAATCCTTTCGCATGCTCAAGTATTCCAGCGATAAAGTGACGTGCGATGTTTGAGAAATGGTCTTCGGCTTCTGGATCATAGAATAGATTGAGATTCTTTTCTCTGTCCCTGAGGTTTACGTGGACATGCATTCCACAGCCATAGGTCCAGTCAAATGGTTTGGGCATGAAAGAGGCTATAAGACCTTTTTCTGCGGCAAAAAATTTGATGACCTGTTTGTAGGTGATGGTAGCATCAGCAATAGATAATACGTCTCCAGAGCGAAAAGTGATTTCATGTTTGCTATTGGGAACCTCATGGTGATTCTTCTCACACAAAATACCCATCGAATCGAGGGCTCGGCTAAGATCTTTCCTAAACTCGGTTTCTTTGTCGTAGGGAGGGATAGAAAAGTAGGTTCCCTTATCGTGGGGAATATAGTTGCCCCTTTCATCGATTTCAAGGAGGAAGAATTCCATCTCTGGAGCAATGACAAAATCCCAGCTTTGTCCAAATTCCTGCCTCATATCCTGTATGATTTTCTTGAGTATATATCTGGGGTCTACATCTAAGGGAGTCACCCGATCTTTGTCTAACACATCACAAATAAAACGAGCTGTCTTGTTTTCTGGTCTGCCCCATGGCAGAATCTGCAAAGTCTTCAAATCAGGTTTCAGCACCAAATCGCTTTGATTGACTGGAACGTATCTAGCTGACGAGCCATCAAATCCCAAACCGTTTTGCAAGATGTCTTGAAGATCTCTTGCAGGATTTATGACCTGTTTAATCTCTCCGGCAATGTCGGTAAATTGGAGATTGATGAACTTAATCTTTTCTTGCTCAAATCTTTTTACAATTTCCGATATGTCCATGACTCTCTTCCTCTATCTAGAGTTAGCTGGAGTCCAAAAGTAAAAGAGCCCCCAGGAGTACCTGAGCGCCTTTTATAATACTGCTTGGCTCTGTCCATTCATCTGGTCTATGACTAATTCCATCTCGACATGGTATGAAAATCATACCCGCCTGGGTGACCTCGGCCATGTGAGCAGCATCGTGACCTGCCATACTGTAAAGACCCATGTGGCTCAGGCCAAAAAATTGGCAGGACTTCCGCAATGCCTCCTTAACATGGCCCGAGAAATGGACTGGTTTCGTATCGTAGTTTACCTCGGTTTGAATTCCTACACCACGCCGCTTGATTGTCTCTTCCGCAGCCTCATCAAGACGGTCACTAATGGCTTTGGAATAATCCGGGTAGAAACTTCTTATCTCGGCAATCATGTCCACTAGACTGGGAGTGATATTGATGGCATTTGGAAATACCATGACATGTCCAACTGTTGCCAAGGCCTTCCCATTCTGTTCCTTGGCTGCCGTCTCGAGGGCCAATACTATTTCTGAAGCGGCACACAATGCATCTTTCCTTTTAGACATAGGGGTTGTTCCACAGTGGCTGGCTTCTCCTCGGATTTTGATATTTTTTCTGCAAATTCCTGTAATGCCATCAACGATTCCAATATCAATGTCTTTTTCATAGAGGTTGGGCATCTGCTCTATATGGATCTCCACAAAGGCCGCTATCTCACCTGGTTTTAGGACAGCCTGATCTATCTCGTCCAGATTGGCACCAACAAAGGCAAGAGCTTCCTGAAAAGATCTTCCATCTTCGTCTTTCAATTTTTTCAGATCATCTCGTGTCAATTTAGCAACCATGCCCCTACTGCCAAAGGTAGAAATACCGAATGAATTAGGTTCTTCAGAACAGGTGACAACCAATTCCAAAGGGTGTTTCGTTCTTATCTCAAGTTTATTTAACACACGAACTACTTCGACTGCTCCCAAAACTCCTGCCGACCCATCAAATTTTCCACCATTTCTTACAGAGTCCAGGTGAGAACCTGTCATCAGGACTGGAAGATCCTCTTTTTCGCCTTCACGTCTCCCAAAAATATTTCCCAGAGCATCGGTTCGTACCTTCAGCTGAAGTTTCTTTTCAAAAATATCAATTATTTTATTTCTGGCTTTCAAATCTTCTCTACTAAAAGCCAAGCGGGTCACCCCTCCATTGGGATCAGCACCTATCTCTGAAAATTCCTCAATTAGGTGTGCCATGCGGTTAACGTCAAAGCAGGCTTTGATCTGTTCGGGGTTGAGCCTCTTATTCATTTCTAGAATCCCTCTGCCGACGGGAAACTTTATGAAATATGTTGATCTCCTCTGCTAACACTTCAAAATCATTAATAAGTTTTTGGGCCTTTTGTCTGCTGGTTTTACCTACCTCTGTTACAATAATGTTAAAAAGGCAAAAAGGAGCCAAGTAGGAATCAAAGATGGTGCTAAAACTCACAGGTACGATGATACTTAGATCTGAAAATGGAATAACGGGTGACTCAGAATTATCGGTGATAGTTAGGATCTGATGACCCTTTTTCCTTATGTATCTGGCCATCCTTATGGTTTCCTCAGGGTATCGCGGAAAAGTGACGATAATTGCAAGATCTTTTTTTTCCATTTCCAATAGCACATCATAATTTATCGTCCCACCGTGGGTTATATGAAATACTGGATGCTTTACCTTACTTAGAAAATACGAGAAATACATGGCCAAAGCAGCAGAGCCTCTCATGCCAATAACGTAAACCTTGTGACTTGTCGCAATGATCTGAAGAGCTTTCTTATAGCTCTCGAAGGGAAAATGCTGCGAGAATAATGTAAGAGTTTCAATCTCTTTGTTGATAAATCTTATAGGATACCTGGAAACTTCTCCGCCATTTCTTAAGCTAATGGAAAACCTATCGGGGGTGGTAAGCTCCAATCGTATGAGTTCCTGAAGCGTCCCAACGAATTCATGGTAGCCAACAAAGCCTAAGTGCTGGGCAAAACGAATAACTGTTGGCTGGCTTACGCCTACTGTTTCAGCAAGCTTGCTTGCTGTCATGAAGACAACTTTATCGTACTGAGTCAAGACATAGTTAGCTATCTTTAATTCTTGTAGAGAACAATTTTCGCGATGCTTTTTGACAATTTCAAGGATATCCATGGCTCTTAAAATAATGAATAAAACATTTCACATTTCTTATATTGTGGATAATTATATTCAATCAATAAAAGCTTGTCAATAGAAATCTGCCGGAATTTTATAAGTTTTCCAGACAAGTGGAAAAATTTTATCATGATAAGCCAATAGGACTAATTTATTTTAATTATAAAGAGAGGAAAACCGATGACAACACTGATTGTATATTTATATAACTCCAGATATTCAAAACAGAAAATTGGCTTTGAACCTAATACTGGTGTGACTAAAAAAGACTTCAATTTCTTTTTGACGAGTTGCTTCTTGCTTAAATTATTCTATCCAACCGATCAGTTGCTCTCATTTCTTTAAATAATCAAATGCATTTACAGATCACATTATATAATAGCAAAAAACCTATTCCTTTAGTATTATCAGCAACTTGAGTTTTTGGTAATTCTGTACATGCCCGGTTGGGGACGCCATTTTTTTATTTAAAGGATTCATATTTTATGCGAATCCTTTTTTTCTTGAATAAATGGCTGTCACTGACCTTCTGCTACTTATTTCAGCCCCATTGAATGTTTTCATCGGTCCCGGACATCCCGCTTTTCAAGCGGGACAACACTGGTGAACTTTTACTCCTTCGCTGAAGCTCTGGACAAGTTCACGAAGTGAAAGGAATCCGGTTGGGGACGCCAGATCATTATCATTTTTTTTAACCCTACTTTAGCAATTCTTCAACAAAATCAATAAAGATGTAGCTTTCAATACATAAATTGTTTAACTTTATTGATAAGAACTTTACAGTTTTTTTATCTTTTTCTATTTTCTAACTACAACCCATTATCAGATTCTAAATGACGTGCCAATAAAAGATTATAAAGGTAAAGACATATATAGGACATTGAGCCTCAGGAGGGGAAAGTCTGCAATTAAACGGGAAATCTCATCTGTAACACCCGGAAGGATATTAATGTGGTTAGGTCTATTTGGTCTAGTTGCTCTTGTTAATTATCTATTTTTTGTACACCTGGAGCCAATAAACAAAAA
>JAUWZC010000060.1 GCA_030615565.1 Desulfobacteraceae bacterium
TGGTCATATTTTCTAAGACAGAAAATGACCATTCTGCCTCTATCCCAATGACTTCAACATATGGTTGGCGATATACATTTACAGTCAATCTCTCCAGATCCGGAATATAGGCCTTGATAACTTCTTTGTCTTTATTGAATAGAGGATATAGCAAAAAAGGGGTTATGTGTCAAGGATTAATGCGGCACTACATATTGTGAAGGATTGGCAGTGGCGGCGAGTTGCGGGCAGACGAAGATCGTTGAGGGGCGCAGATACTATTGTGTGCCAGGGAAGTTTGCGAAAGGATAAGGTTGTTACACTAATCTTATTTTTTCTTTATTTGTCCATTAAAAGGTAAGTTCCTATCAAGAATACAAACCGGTTATTTCGTTTTATAGAAATTCACAGAGGAAGGAGGCAACATGAAACTATTCAAGAAGAGAGTTGGTCGAGTAATTTTGGCCATAATTTCACTTCTAAGCTTGGCATTATTAGGCTTTGGCTGTGGAGGTGGTGGAGATGGAGGTGTAACACCACAGCAAGAGGCGGGAACGATTAATGGTATTGTTAGTGGAACAACCATCATAGCAGTGGCTGATGGCGAAATCGTGGCTAGTGATGATACTACAGGTAAAACGCCGGATGCAAATGGAAACTTTCCCTTCACGCTCACCGGAATTCCTGTGGGTAAGAATATCAGAGTTTATCTGATAGAAGAGGGTGGAATCTTTCCCCTATATTTTGATATTGATGACGATGGAAATCCCGACACTAACGTCTTTACTCTAAGCTCCACTTGCACTATCGACCTTGGATTTGTGAATACCGATGTTGAAGGACAGGATGGAAAGGCCATCCCCGAGAACGACCCATCAGATAATCCAAATGTAACACCTGAGACTGAGAATGTCGATATACCAACTATCCTTAATCAACCAGATACTTCGGGACTTACACTAAGCCAGCTAATCACCGAAGGTCTTGATGCCCTTAAAGATGTTTGGTTTCTCAGGGCTAAGGCTTACTTCGAAGCGGCCGTAGATTTGGCAGGAAGCGACACCTCTAATGACGCCAATACAGCAAGGTTCTTTTATGCCCTGATAAGGGTTGCAGCGGTCGGATTTGATACCTATGGCGACGGAGTTGCAGACAATAACAGCTTGGGGGGTATACTGGATGGATTCGGTTCCCCGTCTGATGATACAAAACGCTCTAATTTTGAGACCATTTCATTCCCTGAAACTCTGCCTGATGACTCTCCAACCGGAAGCGATCTCCAAAGTTTCCTTTACGATGTTGTACGTCCGGAGCTTGAAGGGGCTATAGATAATCTTGACGCAGTCTCCCAGTCCTTCAATAAGCAATGGACCGAACCCTTTGACAATGAAACGGTGGAGAGCGACTACGGAGATGTCCTTTTTTTCATGGCAATGTTCAAGGGTGCCTTGGCCACCATCTACACCCAGAACGCCTATAATCTTGATGCGGATATTGATGAAGCAGTAAACAATGATAAGACAACTGAGGGTTTTCTTAATGACGAAAGCAATTTTCTTGCTCTCTCAACCTCACCTGGCAGCGACTTGATTGATGCCAAGACCAACTTTGATAGCGCCTTTGACGACCTGACTGATGCCATCGACTATATGTGGGGTGAACAAGACGATCAATCAGATGACTTGATTAGTCTTGATGAGGAAACAACAGAGGATGAGATAATAAAAGCCAAGAAAGATATTGCGGATGCCAAGGCCTCGCTGAATGAGCCTACTCTGATAAATGACAATGAAGATCCTAACGATCCTGACGATGACCTCACCCTCGATATAAATGCCGTCGATTTCAGGGACCCCAACCTCATACCGCCCTTTACAGAGAATGAGGTCTCGGGACTCTTTCCTGACCCAACCTTTGATGGTATCTTTGGGCCTGAAATTAACCTCAATGAAGACATAGACCCAGAAGACGGCATTCCCGATATTTTTCAATAGGCCTATCAATTGAAGGGCACTCCAGACTTTTCTGGGGTGCCCTTTTTTGAAATGTGCAATATGAAGCGCTCTTTTTTTCTAAAGACTTCTTTGGTCTCGGTTATGGCCCTATTACTTGGGGTTATCGTTTGGGTCTCGATCCATAATAAGGCACCCTCCCAATCGTCTTCTTCAGAGAAAAAACACTATCGCACCCCTATAAGGATAACTGGCCTTGATGCTAGCACATTTTACGGCGATAAACTTTTTACCAGGGTGAGGGCCGATGAGTTTAAGGTTGGTCCGAGAAAATCCTTTATTTTTAATATAAGGCCTTTTAATGAAGTCGTCCTTACCAATGCCAGATTAGAAGTTCATTTGTATCCAGAGATGCCCAAAGGAGTAAGCTTATTTTCTTTGGGTGAGAACATCTTATCAGTCAAAGATGCTAAAACTACTTTGAAAGAAATGGGAGTTCTAACAAGAGGGGTGATAAAGGGACTCATCTTGGAGGTATTCAAGGCCGATAGACTATGCTTAGTGGTTGAGGCTAAAAAAGTATATATTGATTTGAAAAAAAGAGAGACAAAATTAATAGATGCTAGCATAAAGGGAGTATTATCCCAGAAGCTGATAATGAGTAGGACTGTTATATGGAGTGAAAAAGAAAAAATTTTCAAGATCCCAGGCGCATACTTCACTTTGACCCCTAAAGGAAGGGCAAAGGGAAAAGGAATAAAGGTTGATTTGAATTTTGCTGTAAGCCCCTTGACCTAAGCAGCACGATACTTTACCAAGTTCACTTGGTTGAACTGAGAATGGTGCATGGTACATGGATGGATATGGATAAGAACTTGCTTTTTTGAATAGAGGATATAGCAAAAAAGGGGTTGTGTGTCAAACACAAAATGCCTGCATGATGTTGTGGTTGAAGACCTTTTGTGGAATTCGTTGGACGGTAATGTCTCGAAGCAACGAGGTAAAGACAGGTCTTTGGAAGGGAATTATTACCTAAAATAGAAAGTGGGAAAAGATGGATCAAGAAGAATCCCGGCAGAAGCAATATCCAGGAGATTATCAATACCGAGAAGATGAGATTGAGCTTATCGATCATCTCCGGGTTTTATGGAAGTGGAAAGTTTTTATAGCCCTTATGGTCGTACTATGTGCCGGAGCAGCCATTGTAATTCCAATGGTAAAATATCCCACGAAATATGTGACCGAATGCATTATTGCACTCAATTTTCCGGGAATAGAAAAACATCGGAATCCGGATGACACTCTGTTTGACAAGAATCAGATTATCACCCCGGCAATACTATCAAGGGCAACCGCCTTTCTTAGAAAAGGAAACGAAGACTTTCCTTCAGAGGATATAAGGGGAATGATAGGTATAAAAGCGATAATACCACCTGAGATTCAAGAAGAGATGGAAAAGGCTGAGGAGAGAAAAGAATCATATACCTTTTTTCCCAATAAGTTTAGCTTGACCCTTACTACAGAGAGAAAAGGTATTTTTTCGACAGAAGAAAAAGATCAAATTTTACTCTCAATAATTGATGAATACAGAAAAGAATTTGAGCGAAAATATGGGGAAGAACCATTAGTAGTAATAAGTTTTCCTACCAATTTCCTTGCAAATTGTGATTATATTGAAGCGGTTGATATTTTTAAAATGAGAACAAATAACTTTGTTAAGTTTTTGGATTCAAAGATAAAAAAGGCTGGGTTTTTCAGATCTCAAAAAACAAGTCTCACATTTATAGACATCAAAAATGATATTGAAGTGCTTAGAAATATTGAACTTTCAAGAGCAGAAGCATCTATCAAGGTCTTACTTCTTACTAAAAACAAAGAGAATCTTATCCATAAGTATAAACATAAAATCAGAAAGATTGAGATTCAAAAGAAGAAAAAAAGAGGAGGAGGCATCAGTTGCCCACAAGTTATTAAAGGAAATGAGATAGCCGGATAGGTTTAAACTATCAAAAGGCACGGATAGTGAAAAGGGAGCAAGGGAGGCAAGCCTGGTTCTTGATTCCTCCTTTATTGAGAGTTTGATAAAGAATGATTATTATTCGTCTCTTTTGAAGACAACACTGAAGGCGGCGGTGGAAGCGAAAAATCTGGAAGTTGATAAAAAATTCCTGGAAGAAGAAATGCCTGTTTTAAAGGAGAAGGGGAATATTCCATATATCCAGAAATCATTAAAAGCCATACAGGATAGGATTTCTCTTTTGTCGCAAAGGGCAAATGACTTAAATGTAGAGCATTTGAGAGGTTTAGTGGATGGTGCTGTTCAAGTTATCAAGGATCCTGAAACCTTCAAAACGAGATCGGGAAACTTAAAAAGAACAGTACTTCTTGCCGGGGTTGTCGGCTTTTTCTTTGCGATCTTCCTAGCCTTTTTTATCGAATATATAAAAAACGCTTCAAAAAAAACCGAGGCGTAGTTCCCAGGACACCATACTCATCTTTGACCAGTTTTGCGTTTTATCCCTTGGTCCTTTCTCAAGTTTAGTCACGAAACTCTTCCTTCCGAGGGATCTCCCTGTGTGCTCATGGCGGCGACCCCCCTTTTTTTAGTATCTTCATTGCCGGGTGCGTAATCATTGATAATTGATAAGAACTCGCTTATAGGGAAACTGCGACCAACCATGTTGGGCAAAGCGGGATGCCCACGATGGCCTCTGTACATTACGGCAACGCTCCTACCGCTTTCGGCCCTATTTGTCTATTTGTACGCAAAAACTAGAGCACGCCTTCGAAAGGAACCACCTCGGGATTGGGATTACTACCTTTTCTGTTATTGGGACAAGTCCATGGTGATGTATTCGGCGTGTTGCCTCGATCGCTATATTCCGCAGAAAGAAAACGGACTCTATAGATGCTTGGCCTGCAACAAGAAATTCTGCCTTAAGTCAACAGTTGGCGAATTGCTCACCTATGAACAAGGAAAGGAATACGTTCAGAAGGAAAGAGAACGGCGTTCCAAGAGGAACAAATCCTGAGCTGACTCGCTTGTCCGGTGAGCTCGAGCCGTCAGTGCGCTGCGAGAGTAATGACATGGGAAGACTTTTGGCACGGTTGCATAAGTGGGCTTCTCGGCAGGATGAGAATTTCCTTGCCATATAGCCTTCGAAGTAATAAAGCCTGACAATGAGGTCGATAAGGTTGACAAAAACCGGCTGATTGATCTCGATAAGTATCAGAACCAATGGGGGCTGATTAAGGAATTCTTGGTAAATAAATAACGAGGAAGCTAATGTGCCAATATCCGAAGAGCCAGACCGAAGATGCCTTTCTAATTTTAAGGAGGGTGCTATGTGGAAGCATACTTTATTTTGCTTTACAGTTCTGATTTTTCTTTTGCCTAAAACAGAAGCGCATTGTTGGGAATCAGACACGCACTACGGATTAACTAAATGGTTGGCTGTAAAGACAGGTTTTAATTTGGATGATGCTGAGATAATTGCGGCTGGTGCCGAATCGGCCGATGAAAGCAATGTACTTAAAGCAAGTGTAGTAGTTCCATTGTATGTATGTTTAGGTAAAAGCCAAGAGGCGTCTCGCCATGTACAGCGGCACCATTTCCCCTCAGATGGGTATGTTCCTTCTTCAAGAAAAAATCGAAGAACTATCCCAGGTGAACCAGGTAATTTAAATGGAGGAAATCGATGGGTTCGCCAGGAAATCGCTATGAGAGACAAAAGTAAGCATCGTAATACAAACTTAAACCTTTTCGGTCAGTCCCTACACCCTCTAGCTGATTCCTGGTCTCATCAAGGTATACCTGATAAGCCGCCTTTAACATGTAGTGATGATCTTTTTTGGTCACACTCCAAGGAACGTGGAGGTTGGGGTTCTCATGACGCAGATATAACACATAAATATGTTGATGGTACACTAGCTGCAGCGAAAGCTGTTTATCACTATATGGGAGGGTTCTTAAAGAAGTACCCTGAATACAAAAATAAATCACGTGTACCTTGGAATAAAATAAAGAGCCACGTGATGAGGTTTGCTGAGGCAAAGACAGCTTTAGACAAGAAAAAATGGTTTGATAGTAACCATGATGTTCCGCTTGACAGTTATACTACGTACCCTTGCTTCCTCCGGAACACTAGTTTAAAGGATCACCACAAAATATGCTATAAAGGAGATTCTCAGGAAGAAGGGCATGGTAATCAGATAGAGGGATTAAGATTTAAAGGAACTAGAGAAATAAGGGAAGCATCAGAGTTTTTTGAATATTTTCTAACAAATTGGATTATCAGAGGAAGAGTCGATAACATTATTAGTGAAACCTTTGATTTTCCGGCAGTAAAAAGAGGATTAACTGAAAGTTATCCAGAATGGGCGGATGTAAATGACCATCTATGGTTTAGGACCCTGCTCCTAATGTGGCTTGTGCCTGATCACGGACTTGTTAATGAATTGGGGCATGGAATGCCTCTACCCAATAAAAGAGGTTTTGATATTCTAGCAAATAAAGTCGCCAGGAAATGGAGCCCGTATTTTGAAAGTTTATCTGAGGCAATACATTTCCCAGGCACGTACCAACCATATCAGATAATCCCAATTGAGCCAGACAGATATGGCCGACGAATCGCATTTACTTTTCAATTTCACCATACTCCTCGTGATATGCTCATTTACATAGCAAGTAAGATAGGTGGAAGATGGAAGATTGTGGGAATGAGCTGGATTGTAAACTAATAAAAAGAGGTTTCTAAAAATGTCCTGTACAGATTTATTATTAATTCTCTTCGGTGCAATTGTTGGTTGAACTAAGCGCTTCGCGCAGCAAGGCTTCTTTTCCTCCCCTTCTTTCCTTTTCCGCTTCGTTACGATCAACGATCCTCAGTGAGATTATGGTATACCTCCTAAATTGACGCTTATTAACCCTTAAACCAAAGGAGGTATACCATGACACCATTACGTAAACGAATGACCGAAGATCTTCAACTGAAAGGTTACAGTGAGCGAACCCAGCAGATGTATGTTCGGGCGGTCCGCCAGCTGGCCGAACACTACAACAAATCCCCCGATAAGATTACTGAAGAGGATCTCAGGGACTATTTCCTATATGGCAAAAACATCAAAAAATGGTCCCGAACTACCAGTACCATCGCCTTGTGCGGCATTAAATTCTTCTATGAAAATACCATGAAACGGGATTGGACAATTGAGGAATTCAGGAATTGAGGAGTGCGGATTAGAGATAATCCTTTAAAACTATAACCTTTGATTCTTCAATTTGTTTCAACTTTAAATCATTTGTGATGAACGCATCGGCTTTCACATTAATGGATACTGCAATTTGTATGGCATCCAAAGCTCTAAGGGATGTGTATCGACCACGCAGTTTCCCGGCAAGCTCAGCTATGTCTGAAGAAATGTCCAACAATGAGATATTTCTCCCGGCTTTAAGAAAATCAGAAAATTTTTTCACCAGTTTCTCATTGCCGGTTTCAACTGGTTTAGGCAAAACTTCTACGAGGGTTATTACGGATGAGAAAGCAATCAGTTTCCCTGACTGAAATGAGCTTACGATTTCTTTAGCAAGCGGTCCAAATTGAGGATGTGCTTCAATATAATAAATAATTGGTGCAGTGTCGATAAAGATAGTTTGAATTTGGTCGAGTTCGTCAGAAAGAGTCATATGCGGTCCTCTCGGAGTCTGTTTACATAATCCTGGGCATCTTCTTTGTACCATAGGCCTTTGCCAAGACCGTATAGTTCTGTCCAATCAAGTCGTTTTTGGATAGGAACACTCTTTTTCCTTAACTGTCGTGCCAGCGTTTCAATTAATTTGATGTGTTCATGCAGCGAAAGGTTTGCAGCATGTTTTTCAATTATTTCCCGTGGATTTTCATGCATTTTGTGCCTCCTTGGCCTTTGAAATATTAGTAACGAAATATTTCTAGTTAAAAGAATATATCTTATTTGTCGATAGGCTGTCAATACGCAATAATTTGTTGTAATAATTTGTAAAAAACCAGTAGGAAGAGAAGGGGAGCAGTGAAGAAAAATTTTTTAAATAAGGGAACATGAAATACTAAATCCCTGGCCCAGACCTGGCATGCAAGGATTGGATTTACAGCTCCGGATATCATAATCTCCACTATACTGTATCATACTCATGTAACACCGCGCCAGGGCAGGCTGGTCAATCCAGATACGGTGAAAGAAAGGGAGGTATGCAGAAACAGCAGGATCAAGAGTTTGATAGCCAAACAACGTCGCACCCCTGGCCCAGACCTGATTATCTGGCTATATGCTTGCATACATGGAATATGCGCCAGGGCGGGCAGGGCGGGCCGAGCTCCCTGCCCGCCATCGCGAGGCTTCAGCCAAAGCGGACGGGCATTCAGGCGAGGCGGGCAAAATCCGAGATCCAAAATATAAAGGGGAGGAATCGAAAGAATGAAAAAGATTCTCATAGTTGATGACCAAATGGAGGTTAGAAGGCTGGTGGAGATGACCCTCAAGGTAGGGGATTACCAGGTTCTCCAGGCTAAAAGCGGGGAAGAGGCCGTTGAGATTGGCAAGGCGGAAAAACCTGACCTGATCATCATGGACATCATGATGCCCGGAGGAATGGATGGGCTTGAAGCAACCCGCGCTCTAAAGAATGACCCGGAAACCAAAGACAGCATAATAATCATGCTGACTGCCAAAGGCCAGGAGGCTGACAGGGAGGAGGGGTTTAAAGCAGGAGCAGTTGACTATTTCACAAAACCCTTCAGCCCTTTGGAATTGATAAGGAAGGTGGAAGAGGTTCTGGGATAGTTACTTGAAACTTGAAACTGGAAACTTGAAATTTGGATAAACCTATGAAAGAGATCTATGAATTGGATGTTTACAAATTGGCTGAAGAACTTTCTGATCTGATTTGGTATGGTTTTGATGATTGGCCCAAGAAAGTTCAGCAGACAACCGGTTATCAAATAATTAGATCCGCAGATAGTATTGCTTCTAATATCGCCGAGGGATATGGACGCTATACTCCTGCTGATAGAAAGCTGTTTTATCGTTATGCAAGAGGATCATTCGAAGAAACCAAAGCCTGGCTGCGTAAGCTAATTCGCAGGAAGATTGTTTCAGATGATGCTCACAAATATACTGAAATTATTGATCAACTAGGTCCAAAACTTAATGCATTTATCAGAAGCACAAAATAACGGGTGCATATAGTCTATTTAGTTTCGAGTTTCAAGTTTCCAGTATCTAGTAGGAGGATTTTCATGGACATAGAGGACTTTCCAAAAGGTTTTTCTAATTCGGATCAATTGGAAAAATATGCAAAGGATCTCACTGAGGTTTACAAATCCGAAAAGGAAAAAAGAAAAGAACTTGAAGCTGCCTATCAGCAGCTCTTCAAACACTCCGAAGACCTGAACTCAAATATCTTAGAGCTGAGAGCAGCCCATGAAGAACTACAGAAAGCCTACCTTGACACCATTCACCGGCTCGTGCTTGCAGCTGAATATAAGGATGAAGACACTGGAGACCATATCATGCGCATGAGTCGCTACAGCGCCTTGATTGCTGAAAAACTTGGTTTGCCAGCCAACGAGGTTCAAAATATACTCTATGCTGCCCCCATGCATGATGTGGGAAAAATCGGCATACCGGATAGCATTTTAATGAAGCCGGACAAATTGACAGACGAAGAATTCGGAACCATGAAAACCCATAGCGTAATAGGGGCAAATATCCTGGCGTATTCAAAGGCCGAGGTCCTCAAACTTGCAGAGCAGATAGCCATTTCCCATCATGAAAAATGGAACGGAAAGGGATATCCACAGGGCCTTGCTGGTGATAATATTCCCATGCCAGCCAGGATTGTTGGCCTGGCGGATGTCTTTGATGCCCTTACTTCCAAACGCCCTTACAAAGATCCCTTTCCCGTTGAAGTTGCGCTCGATATCATCAAGGAAGATCGTGGTCAGCATTTTGATCCTGATGTGGTAGATGTTTTTCTGGAAAATATAGATGAAATCGTAAAGATTAAAGAAGAAGTGGGCCTGAAAGAGGATCTCTAGATGGCTGATTTTACAAGTAAAGGGATAAAGGGGGACATCCTTAAATAAATTGTCATAACCCGTCGTTGGGCGGCACGCCTGCAGCGTACCGAAATTCAATAAAAAATAAAAATAAGAGAAGAATTTATCAGCAAATGTAATAGCAAAAGGGTAACAGGATGAAAATAAAATCTGAAAGACAGAAAGAAAAAATTACTATAATAGCTATCCTATTAACTGGCTCTTGCTTTCTAATGTATTATTTCCATGTGGTTCTTCAAGCCGGCACCGTTTTTACCCACTTCTTCTATATTCCAGTTATCCTGGCATCGTTGTGGTGGAAGAGAAAAGGTTTGGCTGTAGCTATATTTTTGTCTCTATTCCTGGTTTTTAGCCACCATTTCCTCAGGGCTTATGTGGTGACTGCCAATGATTATCTTCGGGCCCTTATGTTTGTGGCTATTGGCTTTGTAGTTGCTACCTTAAGTGAGAGGATTGCCAGGTCACAGGAAAAGACTGTCCACCTCAACGCAATCCTTCGTGCCATCCGAAACGTTAGTCAACTCATTCCCAGGGAAAAGAACCGCGACCTTCTGCTTACAGGCATCTGCGACAACCTCATCGAGACCCGTGGTTATTATAACGCCTGGATAGCTATATTGGATGAGTCTGGAGAGCTTGTTACTACCGTCGAAGCCGGTTTGGGCAAAGATTTTTTGCCAATGGTTGAGCGACTGAAGCGTGGCGAGTTGACCACTTGTGGCCAAAAGGCGCTGAAACAATCGGATGTTTTGGTAACCAAAGACCCACCCTCCACCTGTGCTGATTGCCCTATTTCGGCTATGTATAGTGGCAGAGGAGCGATGACCGTCCGGTTGGAACACGGGGTAAAGGTCTACGGTCTGTTGTCTGCCTCGATACCCGCC
>JAUWZC010000076.1 GCA_030615565.1 Desulfobacteraceae bacterium
TTTAACAAATTGGTCTTCAATAAACTTTTTTAATTCTTCTGATATATCCATGTTGCCACTCCTATATGACCCTGGTGATTATTGAAGGGAAGGGCGTCCAGGAAAACGCCTTTTCGCCCTATAGTGGCTATCCCTCCAAAATTGTGCTTGTTTTGTGCCTAACCTGTCACCGAAAACCTAATATAGTCTAACAAAAACAAACATGAAAAGCAAAAAAAATATTAGTCATTCTGCCTATTTAGCTGATTTTATTAAACTTTTCAAAATGGCTATTATTTAATGATAAATCCAGCATAACCTACAACGTAGCTATAATCACCACTCACGTCTCCTGATGTGGCATAGGCTACCAAATTTGCCTTGGTTGCACCCAGTTCCTTAGCTGCTATCAGGGTTATTGTGGTTGGAATTACGCCGCACATAGATATGTTATTCTCATCAACTGTCTCTAAAAGGCCAGCGGGATCCAAAGAACGGACCCTTTCTATTGCTAATTGATCTTTTTGTTTAGCGCTTTCCTGTGATTCATAGTGAGTCATATCCGTACTGGCTATAATGACAACAGGCCTACCGAATTTCTTTATAGCCCTGGCTATGGCTGTACCCATTTCTTCACATGTCTTAAAGTCAGCTCTGCCAAGAACAATAGGAACAAATTCAACATCAGACTTGATGTATTGAATGAAGGGTAATTGCACCTCAATAGAATGTTCTTGTATATGAGCCTGATTATCAGCGTGTAACCACCTGGATTCTTCAATCAGAAGATTGGCCAGTTTTTCATTTATGATAATATCACCCCATGGCATGTTCCAAACACCCTGTGCCATAACAGCAAAGGGTGCCCCAAGACCATGGTGATTGGGGCCCATAACTATTACTTCCTTGGTAATATCGGCTACGGCATAGACAGCCCCAGCAACATTTCCTGAGTACATGTAACCGGCATGAGGAGATACCAAGGCCAATACCTTTTCCTTTTTTTGACCGCCTGCGGCGGATTCAATCCTGCTGGAAATATCTTTTTTAAGATCCTCTTCCCTTCCTGGATAAAATTGATTTGCTACTGCTGGTTGACGTATCATTTTGATCACCTCGCTATAGGTTATTAGTTGTCATTACTAAATACCATTAACTAAAACACATCACCATTAATCGCATAGGTTATGTCGCAACTACTCAAAATTTGAGGGAGTGGCATGGGTGTCTTTTTTTGTTATGCCCTTCAAATCCCGTTAAACGGGACCATGTCGTTTCAAAATTGGGTAATAGCCTCTCGGCCCTGAGCCTGTCGAGAGCCCCTCGGCTGTGAGCTCGGAGCCGAATGGCCTCCAGGTCGAACGACTCGAGGCCGAAGGGCAACTTGGCCTTAGAGTCATATGATCCGCCTATATTACCCAATTTTGAAACGACAACTAAGCTGAGTTATATTTAAGGGCATAAGCAAAAAAAGATACCTATGCCCAAAGAACAAGCAGTTTGAAATTCACCAGATTTCGAGCAAATTACATTATGTCGTTAATATCCATAAAGGGATAAATGCATCTTTTGTTCGGCCTAGCCTGTCCCGTGAAATGGCGTAGCCTATTTAACGGGGGGTCGGCCGAACAAAATGTCAGCGTTTGTCTGTGTGAGTCAGCGGTTAATTTATTTCAACCGCGAGCTTTTTTCCTTATGAATTGACCACTGGTTCCTGTAAAGTCTTACAGTCAAGAAATCAGGGCTAACCTTAAAGTATTCAAGGCTATTATTGCACTCCTGCTCTGAAGGGTAGGGATATCACCACCCATTTTCCAGGCATAGCTACCATTGACATTTTCACCAGAAACTACAACATGAGCATTTACATCATAACCCTTTTTGGCTGCCTTTAGTGTTCCTAAAAGAGCTAAGCCAATTGAACTATTTCCCTTACTTTTTATTTTTTTAGCCAGACACTCAGCTGTCTCCTTGTTAATTTCAAGAGCAGGGGCTTTCTTATCCAAAAAGGAGAGGATTTGTTCTTTTTTCCCTATCACAATACTTTCATGAAGCGGGGATGATAGTGATCTTTGCAACCTCCATGTTAGCTCCCCTCCTGAAAAGGTCTCTAAAACAGATAAGGTATATCCTTTTTTATTGAGAAGGTTTGTAACGACCCCATGGAGGGTATCTTCGTTGACACCATATATATTAATCCCTAAGCGCGATCTAATTTCTCGCTCGATTGGCTTTATAAGAGCCTCAGCCTCTCTTTTGGTTTTTGCCCAGGCTGTTATCGTGATACTTATATCACCTGGTGAAGCCAGAATACCAATAGTTGGATTAGTATTCTCATTAATGAGATCTTTTATTTGAATATCGACCTTGCTTTCACCTATACCTGTTACCTTGAGGGTTCTGGAGGTAATTAATTCCTGATCAAGCTGAAAACGTTTCTTCAGGTAAGGAACAACCTTTTTGTTAAGGAGATATTTTAGCTCTTTTGGTACTCCAGGAAGGGCAATAATTACCTTTGATCCTTTTTCTATAATAAACCCTGGAGCTGTTCCTATTTCATTGGGAATAGGAATGGCCCCATCAGGTATAAAAGCCTGCTTTCTGTTGTTTTCTGGCATGCTATAACCAATGCGTTTAAAGATGGATTCAATCTGATCCATTAATTCTTCTTTAAATTTGAGTGGAACACCTACCATATCAGCTATCACCTCTCTTGTCAGGTCATCTTCTGTGGGCCCAATGCCACCTGTAGTGATAACCAGATCGGTTCTCTTCCATGCCTGGAAAAGAACATCCTTTATTTGGGTATAGGTGTCTCCTACGGTAGTGTGAAAAGATATATTAAGCCCGATAAGATTAAGCTTGCGAGCAAGACAGGATGCATTGGTGTCTATTATCTGTCCATGTAAAAGTTCACTACCGATGGTTACTATTTCACAATTCATGGTGTCATGCTCTAATTTTTCTTTGTAACCTTTTACCCTAAATAAAAAATTCCACTCCAACTCGCATAGCCCAAAATTTCAGGGTTTACTCCTCGAAGGCACAACCCCGCTAAAACCTAGTGAATGGTTACCTGTGTTTTACAGTGAAGCAAACCGAGGGTCCACCGATGTGCCAGCTATTTTTGTTTTATAATATCTGTTAATTATATGTTTATCTGCCTCAAAGGCCATAGATGGAAAAGGACCTGAAAGTGGGAACCATTCTAATTTTACTATGTCATCGCCTGGTCTTAATGTGCTGCTTATTTTTTTGGCCAGCAAAACAATTACTAAGGTATGTAGGTCAGGTAAAAGAAAATTAGAAACAACACTGATAATAGAAATGATTTTTATAGAAAGACCAGTCTCTTCCATTATTTCCCTATGGGCTGCAGACAGGAAGTCTTCATCAAACTCGATAAATCCACCAGGGAGGCTCCATTTTCCTCCCATAAATACCTTGTTATCCCTCTTACCTAATAATATCATATCATTATCAACAATCAATACTACGACCCCTGGGGAGGGATTTTGATAGAGAGTAAAACCACACCTTGAGCATCTAAGCCTGTTATTCTTAGGAGGGGATGTTGAATTGCATCTTGCACCACACCTGGGGCAATACCTAAATTTATCAATTGTCTGATTTCCTTTCCTATCGTATGTGTCAAATATCTGTCTCGTTTTCATTTTCCTCTCGATCTTACTACTTTTTATTCAGCAATTCAAGAGGAGGTGAGAGAAGAAATTATCTTGACAAAAAGAAGTACTATATATAAAAGCAAATCTTAATTATTAACAGTAGCTAGTGCCTGAACGAAAAGTTATGTTCAGGCAAAATCCGAATATCGAAATCCTAAATACTAAACAAATTCGAATATCAAATGACAAAATGACCCAAACTAACATATTGGAAATCCAATGTTTTTGTCAATTGGAACATTTTTAATTTTGACATTGTCCTTCGACTTCGCTCAGGGTGGTGAGCCGTTCGGCCCAGAGCTCATGGCCGAAGGGCCAGTCGAACCATTTCGGATTTCGTGCTTCGTATTTCGAATTTTTATCGAAAACGTATGGTTTTCGGTAAAGCACCAGTTATAATAGTAGGCTGTATATTTTAAGGTATAAATGAAAATCGATTTGACAAATATCCCATCAGGGAGTAAAGAGATAAGCTTCTCACTTAAACCAGATTGGTGGAAGACGGATTTCAATGAGGATCGGATTGTTGGGTTTGAGAGTCCTCTTTCTACCTGGTTTAAAATATATCCAGCCGGAGAAAAGATTGTAGTAGATGGTTTTTTATCTGTCAGATTGTTTTTGAGATGTGACAGATGTCTTGAAACTTACACTCACTATTTATCAGCAGATTTTGGGATATATTTGTCAATGTTCCCATTTAAAGGAGAAGCAGACGTTGAACTATTAGAAGATGATCTTAGTCTCGATTTCATTGATGGTAATTTTTTAGACTCAGATCAGATAATAAAAGAACAGCTTATTCTTAATTTACCTATGAAGACTCTTTGTACTAAAGACTGCAAAGGGCTTTGCCCTATATGTGGGTGTAATTTGAATACAGCAATGTGCTCATGTCAATCAAGATATGAAACATTTGGTAATGTCCATTGATATTTGTCCGTTGGGAGGAGTTGTGAATAATGGCCAATGACAAATGACCAGTGACAAAATTGAGGAAATTTTTTTATGCCTGTACCAAAGAAGAAAACGTCGAGATCAAGAAGGGATATGAGGAGGTCTCATCATCACCTGAAAATGGCCAATATCTCATTTTGCCCTCAATGCCATGAACCTCTCCTTCCACATCATGTATGCATGAATTGTGGTACCTATAAAGGTAAAAAAGTAATCGAAAAAGAAGAGGGTTGATCTGAATATAGCTGTAGATGCAATGGGAGGAGACCATGCCCCCAGAGTAAACGTTCAGGGAGCTCTTTGGGCACAGTCTGAATTAGGGGTGAATCTTACCCTAGTAGGAGATGAACACCTCATCTGTAAAGAGTTACCTAGAGATGGAAAGCTAGATAATGGTATCAAGATTCACCACTGTTCCCAGATGGTGGCTATGGATGAATCACCTCTCAAGGTATTACGACAAAAGAAAGATGCCTCTATCATGGTGGCATTTGACCTTGTTAAAAGAGGCAAGGTTGATGCTGTTGTAAGTGCTGGAAATTCTGGGGCAACTATAGGGGCTGCTGTTCTTACTCTTGGAAGGGTAAAAGGTGTGGAAAGGCCGGCTTTGGCTGGTATTTTCCCTGGGGCAAATGGAAATGTTGTCTTGCTTGATGTTGGTGCTAATGTTGACACCAAACCCAAGCAGCTATTAGAATTCGGAATTATGGGTGATATTTTTGCCCGCTCACTCCTTAATATGGATGATCCAAAGATAGGGATATTGAATATCGGGGAAGAGGGAAGCAAAGGCAATGAACAGGTCAGAATTGCCCATGAATTGTTTAAAAAGGCCCCATTTAATTTTGTTGGAAATGTTGAGGGAAGGGATATTTTTTCCGGAGATGTTCAGGTAATCGTTAGCGATGGATTTGTAGGTAATGTAGCACTTAAATTAAGTGAAGGAATGGCCGAGGCTATAGGTTTTATGTTTGAAAGAGAGATGTACAGGAGTTTAATTTCTAGGCTTGGTTTCTGGCTTAGCAGAAGGGCATTTATTAATTTTAAAAGAAATCTTGATTATGCAGAGCATGGCGGAGCCCTTCTTTTAGGGATAAAAGGTGTTGGAATTATATGTCACGGCGCCTCAAGTCCTAAGGCTATTAAGAATGCAATTCGAATGGCTACTAATTTTGTCAATAACCATGTTCAAGAGCACCTGGAGGAAGGATTGGCTACATTTCAATCAAAAGGCATTTAATCAAGTTTCGTAATTTCTACAACTCATTGGACAAGGCTTTTAGTTACTATTTATGACATTCACACGGAATGATGGAGTATTGGATAGCAAAAATTGAATATTGATAATTGTCGATTGAATATTGATATTAAAAATTGACAATTGTCAATAATCAATAGTCATTAGATTGAACCCATTACTCCACTACTCCATTACTCCAATACTAACTCTGGGGCGGAGGTCTAGTGAGGACCGAAGCAGAGCTAAGTTCATTTATGCCGCGTAAATAAAAAAGGAAGAGAAGTGTCTGAATCAAAAAGGACAGTAGTTATAACTGGGGGTTCTAAGGGGATTGGCCGGGCAATTTGCCTTAGATTTGCTCGAGAGGGTGCAAGAATTATATTTATGCACTATGACCCTGATGACCTTGCAGCAAATGAGACATTAGGACTTCTTGATAAAGTGAATGTAGAGACAAAGGCAGAGAAACTAGATGTCTCTTCCTTTAGTGCTGTTGAGGAATTTTTTAAGCAAGTAGTTAAAGATTTTCAAAGGGTGGATGTATTGGTTAATAATGCCGGGATAACAAGGGACGCATTTCTGATGAGAATGTCTGAAGATCAATGGGATCAGACACTTCAGGTTAATCTGAAAAGCGTTTTTAATTGTACTAAGGCAGTAATGAGGTCAATGATAAAGGAGCGAAGTGGCAGAATTATAAGTATTTCATCTGTTGTTGGACAGATTGGAAACATTGGCCAGTCTAACTATGCGGCTTCTAAGGCGGGTATAATGGGTTTCACTAAGACTGTTGCAAGGGAGTTGGCAGGCAGAGGTATTACTGTTAATGTAGTAGTACCAGGTTTTATTAATACAGAGATGACACAAAGGCTTCCTGTTAAGGCAAAGGAAGCTTTTTTAGCCCAGATTCCTATGGGTAGGATTGGAGAGCCTGATGAGATAGCCGAAACGGTTTATTGGTTGGCTTCTGAAGGTGCATCATATATTACAGGACAGGTTATTCATGTAAATGGTGGTCTTTATATGTAAGGATATTTAACCAACAATTTATGGAGGTGAATACGTATGTCGGTTCATGAAAAGATAAAAAAGATTATCTGTGAGCAGTTGGAGGTTAATGAGGAAGATGTGGTACCAGAGGCATCATTTGTGGATGATCTTGGTGCAGACTCCCTTGATCAGGTAGAATTGATTATGGCCATGGAAGAGGAATTTGATATCTCTATTTCTGACGAGGAGGCTGAAAAGATCACTACTGTTCGGGATGCTATCGAATATATTGAAAAGAATACAGGGTAAAATACCATTTAAATAGTTTAGGAGAATACTAAGATGGCAAGGAGAGTTGTCGTTACAGGGTTAGGAATGGTTACGCCACTTGGTATTGGTGTGGAAGAAAATTGGGAGGCTATCTCAAAGGGTAAATCTGGTGTAGGACATATTACTAAATTTGATACATCTTCATTTGCTTCCAAGATTGCTGGTGAGGTTAAAGATTTTAGGTCAGAGGACTTTCTTTCCCCAAAGGATGCTAGACATCTCGATATCTTCATTCACTATGCCATAGCCTCAGCTCGAATGGCCATCGAAGATTCAAAGCTCAAGATAACGCCAGAAAATAGTTATAGGATAGGGTGTGTGACTGGTTCTGGCATTGGTGGATTGAGCACCATCGAGTTTTATCATAGTGTTCTTTTAGAAAAAGGGCCAAGAAGGATAAGCCCCTTTTTTATTCCAGGCATAATTGCCAATATGGCAACAGGCCAGATTGCTATCGAGCTTGGGGCCAGGGGTCCAAATACCGCAATAGTAACAGCATGTGCAGCTAGCTCACATGCCATTGGTGAGTCATTCAAGATGATTCAGCGGGGAGCAGCTGATGCGATGATAACTGGCGGGACAGAAGCCTGTATAACCCCATTGGCCTTAGGGGGTTTTACCTCAATGAAGTCCCTTTCAACAAGAAATGAAGAACCAGAGAAGGCATCAAGGCCCTTTGATAACCAAAGGGATGGCTTTATAATCTCAGAGGGTGGAGGTATGATAATTTTAGAAGAATTAAATCATGCACTTGATAGGGCTGCAGATATCTATGCGGAAATAATTGGTTATGGAATGTCTTCTGATGCCTATCATTTCACTGCTCCCGACCCTGAAGGAATAGGGGCAAGCCTCTGCATTGAGGTCGCACTGAAGGATGCAGGACTACATCCTGCCGATATTGATTATATAAATGCACATGGAACGAGTACAAAATTGAATGATATCTCTGAGACAAAGGCTATAAAATCCGTTTTCGGTGATTATGCATTCAAGGTTCCTGTAAGCTCTACTAAATCAATGACAGGACATCTTTTAGGCGGTGCAGGAGTGGTAGAGGTAATATATTCCATTTTAGCTATAAGGAATAGCCTTATCCCCCCAACTATCAATTATGAGTTTCCAGATCCTGAATGCGATCTTGACTATGTCCCGAACAAGGCCAGAAAGGATATGGTGAGAATCGTCCTATCTAATTCTTTTGGTTTTGGTGGCACTAATAGCTCACTAATCTTCAAAGAATATACACCCTAACCTGGTCAGGCTGGAACCAAACAGAGTTGAAAAGTCAGATTACAGGTAGCATATTCAACATTGAAATCCGAAATCCCTGGCCCAGACCCGCCTGCCGGATGTCGGGCAGGCCTGGTTTACAAGGATTGAGTTATATAGCTATCAATTCCGAAGTAATGCACCGACAGGATAATGTTCCTGGCTATTCGCGCCTCCCGATCCCGTCCTGGTCTCGGGACGGGGAGGGCGGGCCTAAGCACGAAATACGAAATGGTTCGACTGGCCCTTCGGCCATGAGCTCTGGGCCGAACGGCTCACCATCCTGAGCGAAGTCGAAGGACAATGTCAAAAATAAAAAATCCAAAACATCATGATTTGGTATGCATTTGGATTGATTCGATATTGTGTAACAGTCAATAATGTTTTAAACATTTGATATTAGAATTTCGGATTTGGTCTGAAAATAGAATTAATTTTCATCCTTTGTGGTGCCCAGAATAGGCATGAGTGTTTGTTTAGAATTTCGACCTGCCCGCAATGCCTTTGAGTTAATGTATAAAAATAACTGAAAGCAAAATTATACTGGCGATTGTCACTTTAATGCCAATTCTAATGCATGGCAGGCGGGTATTCGAATTTCGAGTTTATTTTCTGTTAGAAAAACACGAACTTATTATTAAGGTAATTTGCTGTATTGTAATTAATGGCGAATTATTACTGCTAAGCGAATATGGATATAATTATTGGATCTGATCACGCCGGATTTGATTTAAAAGAGGAAATAAGAAAATTTTTATCCGAAAAAGGTTACTATAGTGTCAAAGATATAGGGACATTCAGTCATGTCCCAGTTGACTACCCGATTATCGCCAGGGAGGTAGCCAAGAACATTACTGAAAAGAAGTTTACCAGGGGGATATTACTATGTGGTTCAGGGATTGGTATGTCTATTACTGCTAACCGGTTTCGAAATGTCCGGGCTGCCCTTTGTCACAATCTTTATACAGTCGAGCTTAGCAGGAAGCATAATGATGCCAATATACTTGTCCTTGGAGGTAGAGTCCTCGGTTCTTCTCTGGCCTTAGAGATGGTAGATCTTTTTTTACATACTGATTTTGAGGGAGGCCGACATCAAAGGCGGTTGGAGGAGATCGATACTTGAAACTCGAAACCTGAAACTTGTTACTCCTTATTTTGGCACTTCGGCTTTCTATTTTAATTTATTGCATTTATCCAGTATCCAGTAACCAGTATCGAGTATAAGGTACTAAATGAGCCTGAATAAGATTGATTCTCAGATTGCTAAGGCAATTGAGGCAGAAACAGAGAGACAAAGGGATAATCTTGTGATGATTGCCTCGGAGAATTACACGAGCCAGGTTGTGATGGATATTCAGGGAAGCATATTGACAAATAAG
>JAUWZC010000140.1 GCA_030615565.1 Desulfobacteraceae bacterium
AAGGCCATACGATTCAATGAAGATGATCTAAGAAGCATGGGACGCGTGGCCGCAGGAAATATAGGGATACGGCTTAAAGAGGATGACCAGGTAGTTAACATAGAGATTCTGAACGAGGGTGCAACCATACTCACCATTACAGAAAATGGCTATGGAAAGAGGACAGATACAAAAGAATACAGAGCGCAACAAAGAGGCGGTAAAGGTGTCTTTTCAATAAAGACATCAGAGAGAAATGGGCTCGTGGTAAGCGCTAATCAGGTAACAGAGGATGACGAGTTGATGATTCTATCAGGAGAAGGCAAGATCATTAGAATAAGAACATCCGATATCTCGGTTATCGGACGCCATACCCAGGGTGTAAAGCTGATTAAACTTGGTTCCCCTGAGAAGGTTGTGAGTGTAGCAAGGTTGATGGAAGCGTAGTGGTGGAAAAAAAGATTAAGATTGGTGTTGTGGGAGGAGGCAGTTGGGGCACAACCTTAGCTAACCACATGGCCCTTAAGGGATTTGATGTTGATTTATGGATCAGGGAAGAGGATGTATATTATCAGATTAAGGAAAAAGGGATAAACGAGACATTTTTACCAGGAATTAAGCTTTCCAACGGAATAAGGCCTGTTCAATCATTCAGGGAGGTAACTAACGAGAAAGACCTTTTGTTGATCGTTGTGCCTTCCCATTTTTTCAGGAATATCTTAACCAAATTGTCTCCTTTCCTTTCTTCTTCAACCCCTATCGTAGTAGGGACAAAGGGTATAGAGAATGAGACCCTTATGACTATGTCTCAGGTAGTTACATCAGTATTGCCCGGGGATTGGAGCGATAACTTTGTATGTCTTTCTGGCCCAAGCTTTGCTCGAGAGGTCTGCGAGAAACACCCAACAGCTGTAACCCTTGCATCCAGAAATGAAAAACTGGCTAAATATTTGCAGGAGTTATTTTCTACTGACTACTTCAGGGTTTATACAACCCAAGATGTGATAGGCGTGGAGCTTGGGGGGGCATTGAAGAATGTAATAGCCATTGCTGCAGGTGCAGCAGACGGTTTAGGGTTTGGCTATAATGCAAGGGCTGCCCTGCTAACAAGAGGTTTGGCCGAAATAACCAGACTCGGAGTTTCTATGGGGGCGAAACCGTTAACATTTGCAGGGCTAACAGGTATAGGTGACCTTATTTTAACCTGTACCGGTGATCTTAGCAGAAACAGGATGGTAGGGTTAAAGATCGCCAAGGGTATTCCTGTTGAAGAGATTGTTTCTGGCATGAAGATGGTTGCCGAGGGTATAAAGACATCATTGTCTGCCTATAATTTAGCAAAAAAGATGGGCATAGAGATGCCAATTATAACAGAAGTTTATAATATTATTTACAAAGGAAAGGACCCAAGGAAGGCTGTTAAGGATTTAATGACAAGGGAACTCAAGGTAGAGCTCGATCTTTAAGGTATCCAGAAAATACGCCTTATTTAGGAATGTCAATGTTGCATGAATCAGATGACAACCTCTTACCAAAAATAATTCAGGAGCGATTACCAGACTCTATTTTTACGAGGCATATTTATTATTTCCCCTCGATTGGATCAACTAATGCCTATGCCAAGGCACTGGCTAAAAAAGGGGGGGCAGAAGGGAGTTTGGTGATAGCAGAAAAACAGACTGAAGGGAAGGGCAGAATGGGCAGGAAGTGGTATTCACCCTCCCATGTAAACCTCTACTTTTCCGTGATCTTTAGACCGCCATTTTCCATAGATAGAGTTTTTTCTCTTAATATGCTTATCGCACTTGCCCTGGTGGATGCAATATATAATATAACGGGCCTAAAAACCTTAATAAAATGGCCCAATGACGTCTATTTTACGGGCAAAAAAATGGCAGGCATTTTAACGGAGTTTTCAGCAAACAAGAAAAGAGCTGAATATATTATTGTAGGAACAGGGCTCAATGTCAATTGGGATATAAAAGATAAACCAGAATTGCAGTATTTGGCCACAAGCCTGATAAAAGAAATCGGTCGTATAGTTTCCAGGGTTGATCTTCTTGTGAAAATCCTCGAGCTTTTGGAGAGATATTATCGGCTCTTATTGAGGGATCAAGATAGTTTTATCTATAAGCGATGGAATGAGCTTTCTATGGTAATCGGCAAAGAGGTTTTGATTGACTCCTCTAACGAGAGGAAGAAGGCTAGGGTTAAAGGAATTGATAAGAACGGGGCCCTGGTTATTAAAGATGAAAACGGCAAAGAATCATCTATAATCTGTGGCGATGTAAAAGTGCTGTTCCCTCCATTGCCAGGCAACTAACGCTAAAAAAGATATATCTGGTGACTGTCTGGGTTTTTACCAAAGAAGGTAACATCATCAATCTTTTCCACCTTTGGTCCCCGGCAAAGGGCATAAAGAGTCCGCTCTATTCCTATACCCCCGCCAAAGGTATCCGGAAAGGTTGATCTTCCTTTATCATCTTTCATGCTTGCTGCTAATAAAAATGGCCCATATCCACCGAGTTGATTTATGTTTTCAATATTCCCCTCTGCTATAATAGGTTTCGCAGGGATGACCTTATTATCCAAGAGCCTTTCAATGATTAGTTCGAAAAGCCATTCCCTTATAGCCCCAGAAAGGAGCTCCCTTGCCTCAGTCTGCTCACCGGTGTCTTGAATGATGCTTTTGGCGCAGAGGTCATAGTTATAAACCATATCAGATGTAACTTCATCTAACGCTATCTTTCCATCCGGTTTTAGGTAAGGGTATATAAGATCATAATTTTCTCTTGGTATGCCAGTAATCCAGAAAAACTGTGATGATGTCTCCTTACCTAGCCCTACTTCATATTCTTTGAGACTATATTTCTTTCTCGATTGGTCATAGGCAAATGTAGGAAAGGGCTGCTTTGGGATTTCTATGGCAACCCCGAGCTCCTTTAACTCCTCTTTATTTTTTTTCACTATCTTTGCCATACTGTGAATGAGCATCCTTTCAAAGAGGTCTTTGGCAATGGCCATATCCTCCTTAAGGGTCTCTTTAACCATATCTGGTTTATAGAGATAGTCCTCAAAATCAATACCCCGATTTCTCCTTACCTCTAAATCCATTTGGCTAAAGTCAATAATATATTTTCCCCTCTGGATTCTATCAGGGCTCTCTACCTCGAGTCTGATATTGGGTGAATCAATGAATATACCCTTTATCCTGGGATGGTGGCAGGCCAGAAATTTGGAATAGATCATGCTATGGGTCATAACATAATGAAGGCCTTTGTAAGATATAGATGGAACATGCTCTACATCGTGGGCCAGCGGATCTGTAACAGGGCTCAATTGTATCCTTTCAATGTTAAAAAGACCCTCATCGGCCAGGAATTGATGCATGGCTGTAACAAATGTGGTTCTGATGGATATAGCAGCAAGGAGGGTATCCCCCATCCACTTTTGATAGTAATATTTTTCGAGATGTTCCTTTAGGGTCGACCCACCCTCCTTTAGGGCTGCCTGAAAACCAAACAGGGCATCGCCAATTTCTATCATTAGGTCATCTTTCATGCTTTTTCTCTCTTAAAGAATTGGTAGGTATTTTTCAATCTCAAACTGGCTTACATGCACCCTGTATCTGTCCCATTCGATCTTTTTGTTAACTACAAACTTATTAAAGATGTGATCACCCAGAGTCTCGCGCACCAACTCACTCTTCTCTACCTCCTGAAGAGCTTCAAAAAGGTTTCCTGGCAAAGAGATGATTCCAGCATCTTCCCGGGCTGTCTCATCCATCTCGTAGATATCCTCCTCTATTGGCTCTGGGAGCGGATAGTTTTCCTCAATCCCCTTTAGTCCCGCAGCAAGCATAACTGCGAATGCCAGATACGGATTACAGGCTGGATCAGGTGATCTGAACTCAATCCTCGTAGCCTGTTCCTTGCCCGGTTTATACATAGGCACCCGAACCATTGTCGAGCGGTTGCGTCTGGCCCATGAAATATAGACAGGAGCCTCATAGCCGGGGACTAATCTTTTATAGGAGTTTACCCACTGGTTTGTTACTACAGCAATCTCTCTTGCATGCTTCATAATGCCAGCAATGTAAGACTTTGCTAATTGTGAAAGATGATGCTGGTCATGAGGGTCGTGAAAGGCGTTTATATCACCCTTAAAAAGAGATTGATGGACATGCATACCACTCCCATTTTCACCAAAAATGGGCTTTGGCATGAATGTGGCATAACAGCCCTTGTTACGGGCAATTTCCTTCACGGTTATCCTATAGGTCATGGTCTTGTCTGCCATTGCAAGGGCCTCATCAAACTTGAGGTCAATTTCGTGCTGACTGGGAGCGACCTCATGGTGGCTGTATTCCACCTGGATATCCATATCTTGGAGTGCAAAGATCATCTCCCTTCTTAAATCCACGCCCATGTCTAAGGGTCTGTTGTCAAAATATCCACCTTTATCAAGGGGATTCGGGGAATCCTGTCCTTCAAAAAGGAAAAACTCCAGTTCTGGCCCCATGTAAGCCATATATCCTCTTTCGGCCAGTTTTTTTGTCATTCTCTTCAAGACATATCTAGAGTCCCCTTCGTAATGGCTTCCGTCAGGCTGAAGGATATCACAAAACATCCTGGCCACTGGCCTGTCCTGGGGCCGCCAGGGAAGGAACTGAAAGGTGCTTGGATCAGGCATGGCTATCATATCGCTCTCCTCAATCCTGGCAAATCCTTCGATAGAGGAGCCATCAAAACCCATCCCCTCTTCCAACCCCTCCTCCAGCTCTGATGAGGTAACAGCAAAACTCTTCAGGATACCCAAAACATCCGTAAACCAGAACTGGATAAAACTGATATTTTTCTCCTTAACCAATTCTAAAACATCTTTTTTTGTTTCACAAAGCATGTATCCCTCCACTTTAAACAAATGTTTTGGAATTTCACCAACTTATTGAAGGTAAAGGCCTTTTTGTAGGCTTAACTTTTTGCCTCCCTTATGCTTTAATTCCCAATATGCCTAACATAATAGCACCTTCCCGGTAAAGCTCTTTTATCCAAGCGCTTTTCTTGTCCTTTTTACTGTCCTAATCTTTATACATTGTGATTTATTAGGCCAGATATCGAAGGCTCGAAACACAAGCCCAACCTTCAAAAGCTAATAAAACCTTCATCCTGCTTACCAGGCCATTCTAACTTTTACATCCTGTGCACACAACTCTTCCTTGATTTGTTTGATGGTATAGGTTCCATAATGGACAATGGATGCAATGAGAGCCGCATCTGCCTTACCTTTAGTGAGTACATCATAAATATGGTCAATATTCCCAGCACCACCAGAGGCTATAACCGGGATATGTATATTTTTAGATATAAGGGGTGTCAATGCCAATTCATAGCCATCCTGTGCGCCATCCGCATCCATGGAATTCAGGCATATCTCGCCAGCCCCTAATTTTTCTGCCTCTTTAGCCCAGCCTAAGGCATCAATGCCTGTAGAGGTGCGGCCTCCATGAATCCAAATCTCATAGCCCGATGGTATCTTATCATTTGCTTTTACCTTTTTTACATCCATCCCAAGCACAATACACTGACTGCCAAATCCCTTAGCCCCCTCGGCAATTATCTTAGGGTTCTGAACTGCGGCAGTGTTGACACTCGCCTTTTCTGCTCCTGCCTGCAAAACCCTATGCATATCCTCGATCGTCCTGATCCCCCCACCCACAGAAAAAGGTATAAAGATCTCCTCTGCCACTCTTCGAACCACATCGATCATAATGTCTCGCCGATCGCTTGAGGCAGTGATGTCATAGAAGACGATTTCATCTGCCCCCTCTTCATAATAGAATCTTGCCATTTGTACAGGGTCACCAATATCTATATTCTCTTTGAACTTGATACCCTTGGTTGTTTTTCCGTCTCTTACATCGAGACATGGTATAATTCTTTTGCTCAGCATA